>DASXQD010000198.1:0-5507 GCA_036493195.1 Gemmatimonadaceae bacterium
GTGTACATGGCAGTCTTGACTGCTGCCACTGTGAGGCCAGCGCCGAGCAGCTTGTGCGCAGTCCACCAGCGCACACCGGAAACTGCGAGCAACGAGGCCAGCAACACCGCAAACCATCCGCGCCTGCTCAGGAAGCGGACACCGACGAAAATCAGAAGAGGCGCGAGAATGTAGAACTGCTCCTCCGTCGAAAGAGACCAGCCGCCCTCTACACGACCCGAGAAATAGTTCGAGAGAAAGGCCCAATCCGCCCACTTGTAGGACGACTTGCCGTCGAGTGCAGGAGAGAGAAGCGCGATGAAAAAGTAGAGGGGCCAGATTCGAAATCCGCGTCGCGTGATGAAACGTCCGACGTTTATCGTTCCGGTACGCAGCTGTTCTTTCCACAGCTGCCGTCCTATGAGAAAGCCGCTGAGCACGAAGAACAGATCGACGCCCGTCCAGCCGAATGCGAACAGCGAGCCGTCGAGTAGCTGTGCGTACTGCGGAAATTGCGCCTTGCCGGCTTCAGGAAAGTGACCGGCAATCACCATCAGAATCGCCAGCGTGCGCAGCGCGTCGAGCGCCGGAATCTGAGTCTGAGGCGCGTATCTGAGATCGTTCAACGCATCTCGCGCGAACGACAGTCGCGAGGATGCGGGCCGTGCAGAGCGAAGCTGATGAGACATCCGGATCCGGCAAAAATTCTCGCGTTCGGCGGTGCATCGAGATCGAACACTCCCGATGGCGCCTCATAGTACGGTCCGAATGTGCATAATGGAATACGCAAGCCGAGCTCAACGAGACGACACGCGAGCGAGAAGCGGTTTCACCGATCGGCCTCTCAAATCGTCGACAGCAGGCGGTCGACCTGCTTCCCGATCGCGTCGACCATCACCTGCGGAAGCGGGAACGTGCGCGCCAGCTCCCCATCCACATCGGAAGCCGTCGCGCGGCCGCGCGCTGCCCTGATGTAGAAGCGCTCGTAACCGGGAACCAGATCGGGAATCGTGCGGCGCAAAAGCAGCGCACCGGCGCGCACGGCCGCCGCGCTCTCGTACCTGGAAGCCGTGCCCGACTGCTTCTCGGCCGGCGTCGTGTTGTCCGCCACCGCCTGCCCTGATGCCAGCCCCGCCGCCTCGTGCACGAACACGTACACCGCTTCGAGCGCCGAGTCCGGTGTCGCCGGAAATTCGACTGCCACCGAGTGCTGGCCCGAGGTGATGGTGCGGCCTTCGCCGTCGAGCGGAAGAGACAACAGGATCTCACCCTTGTCCAGCTGCGAGTTGTTCAGATAGCCGCGCAACGACGGGTAGTAGCGATTCGAAAAGACCGAGTCCACTCTGGCGAGCACTGGAGCGAGCTCTCGCTGGCGATCGTTCCAGTACTGCTGATAAAAGCGTGTGTGCTCGTCCGCCAGCGATTGCGCGAACATTCGCAGCCAATCGCGATCGGCTTTGCTCCGATAACTCTGCGCATATGCTGCGATCGCCGGACGCATGGTCGAATCCCTCGCCGCATTCGGATCGCCATTCGCCTCGAGAAAAGCAGTAATGTCCGCCTGCATCTCATCCCAGGTGCGCTCCTGAAGCCCGAGAAACTGGCCGGAGATGAGCGACGGACTCGCATCGAGCCCGCGTTGAAGCGCGGATGCATTGGCGTCGAGCTGCGTCGTCACACCGCGACTGCTCTTGGACGACGCAACCAATTCGCGGTAGCCGCGCCGGAAATAAGGGACCTGCGACGTGTCTCGCTGCACCATTGCGTAGCCGTGAAGCCAGAGGTCGAGCACGTAGCTGGTCTTCACCGTCCATGGATTCACGGGCGCGCTGCTCGCGGCAGGTGCCGTGTCCGATGGCGCACCAGAACCACCAAGACTTGTGCAGCCCAGGGCGAGCAGGGCGGCCAACGTACTCACGAATTGTCCACGCATCGGGCACCTCACCGAAAGGATTCGACCAAGTCACCGTCACCGCGTTCCGATCGTGACGATGCACATCGAGTGCCCGACTCAGCGACGATGAGCTCCGTGCCACTCGAGCCGCGGCAACGAGACTCAGGGCGCGGGAAAGTGCACAACAGTGAGCAGCAGCACGCATCCGGTGCTCGAGCGTGCAGCGTGAGGCACGCCCGACGCGAGTACGAGAACATCGCCAGCGGCAAGCGCGTACTCCCGCTCCGCAACATCGAACACCGCATCTCCCTCGAGCAGATGTATCGTGATGGGGCCCTCGGCGTGGTGAATCGGGATGCCGCCGCCAGCCGCGATCGCGATCACTGTCAGGCGTAGCGGACCTTCTTTCACGAGCGTTCGCGCGGTTCTGCCATGACGTGCCAGCAACTGCCGATCGATCATCTGCTCGTCGCGCTTCAGATGATGGACCAGAACCTCCCCTTCGAGCGTGCGACGCAACGACGACATCTCCCTCTCCCTCCTTCTGAAAGATCGTGCCCGACATTCACGGGCTCACGTCTCAAAAACTTCGCTCCCGGTACACGATGTTCACATCCCCTGTCTGGCTCGGCACCACGTCCGGTGGCCGCGGTGGAATCGTCACTCCCGGAATCGATGGAAGACCATCGCGTCGCGCCGCGAGGCCGAACGTGATGTGACTTTGCGCCGGAATCGCGAGCGCGATGATCGCGCCGCTGTCGGGAACGGCCCAGTACTGCATGATCCAGTCGGTGCCGCGATCCCGGAGTCGGCCGCCCGAACGATATCGTGTGGTGTCGACGACGCGTCCGTCAATCGACGCGGTGAGCACGTGGGCGCCGCGCGCGCGCATGAGCAGTCCTGTGGTTCCTGCGGGCGCACTGACACGCAGGGAGACACGCCGCACGCCATTCAGCGTCGTGTCCGCGATCAGAGTTGCGTCGGGAGCGCCGAGTGCGATGCGCTGCACCTTGCGGCCGGTGAACGGGACTGCGACACCGAAGAGTCTCGCGGTCCAGGCAGGACTGCGCGCGGTCGAATCGTTTCCGCTCACGCTGCGCGTCCACGCATCGGCCGGGCTGCCGGGCGCGCCGAGCCACGCGCCGCTCGAATCGGCATCTTCGATGTACACGAGCGCAGTGCGCAGCGGGTGCACGGCACTTGGATGAATGGTTATCGACGCGATCACGAAGCACGCCGCGGCCGCCACCGTGAGCCACGCCGCGGACCACCAGCGCGCACCGTCCATGATGACGGCGAGCGTGGGTGCGAGCAGCAAGGCCACGAGCGAAGTCATCACGCACAACACGATGGCGCCCGGCGTGAAAATGCCGAGCAGCACCACGGAAACTCCGTACGTGAATCCCGCGAGAATGAAGAGCGTTACCGCAGCAGCCACCCACTCGGCCACGACGCGGCCACGCACGAGAAGTGCAGCGGCCGCTGCAAACAGGAGCGGCCATGTGAAGAGATAGCCGGTACCGGGTACGCGGCTACTCAGCCCGAGCGCGAGCACGAGCCAGACGATGAGCGCGCCCGCATGCAGTCCGCGCGGAGTCGACCAGCGCAGCGCGAGCGCGCGACATGCAGCGGTGATCGCCAGCACCAGCAGCACGAGGGCGATCGCGTACAACCCGCTCCACATCGCCGGACCTTCGAGCCGGCGTCCGATCGCCCATCCCACTCCGCCCGACAACGCCAGCGCTACCAATGACGCGAGCACACCCGTGATCACTCCCTTGCGAACGCGAAACACGACTACTCCGACGAGCACCAGCGCGAGAAGGGCGAGCGGAAGCTCGAATTGCTGCGGGTACACCACGAGGCCAATGACCGGGAAGTCGAAGAACACACCGTCACCCGTCCGCGCTCGCGGCAGCGGCTCGTTGCCGAACGTGCGCACCATCGTGAGCATCTGCGATCCGTGATGTTGCAGGCTGCCCGGATTCAGATGTGCGACGTCGTCCTGCGTCGTGTGATAGCGCTCGACTCCGTCGGCAAAGGCGAAGTTGAGCGCGGGAAGACCGAGCACGGCGAGCTCCGAGAGGTCCGTGTCGTTCGGCAGCGTGCGATAGATGATCGCAGTGACCGAGCCCGCAGAGGCATCGCGGTCGTGACGCAGCGCACGCGCGACATCGAGATTGCCCGGGCCTGTTTCGAACATGAGCGAGCGTCCGGTGGTGCCGCGCGCCTCGAAGTTGAGCACCACGGCGACGTCCTTCGCCCACGGATGCTCGCGCACGAAAGCGGCGGCGCCGAGCAGTCCGGATTCCTCACCGTCGGTGAAGAGCGCGATGACGTCGTGGCGCAACGGTTGCTTGCCTGCGCCCAAGGCGCGGAGCGTCTCGAGGATCGCGGCTGCCCCAGCGCCGTCGTCGGCGGCCGCGGGGCCGGCTTCGACGCCATCGTAATGCGCCATGATGAGCACCGCTTTGGAGCCCGGCTCGGTTCCCGGAAGCCGTGCGAGGATGTTCTGAACCCGTCCCGCTTCACGATAGCGCGTGCCGATCGCCGTCGCGGTCTGGATCTGCGGCTGGAGTCCCAGTGCGGTGAGCTGCGCAACGATGTAATCGCGCACGCGATCATGATCCGCGGTGCCCACTGCATGCGGCCGCTGCGCGATCTGCTCGACGTGCCGCATCGCGCGCTCGGCGGAGAACACGGTATCGGGAGCCGTCGCGGGAACTGCACGCGGGGGTCGAGACATTCGAAGAACCGTTAGTGCACAGAGGGCGAAGAGTCCAAGCGCGACTCCGATTCGTTTCAGCATCCAGACCCTCTGGTGAAAATTTAGGTTGCGTGTGGAGACGAACGGTGCTGGGACGCCGAATGAGCCGGGCAGATGTTGTCTAGCGTGCGTGGACAGCGGAAGGGACTCGACGGCGAGATCGATCGTCCTCTGAATGTCGCACGATGCCAACTCTCGATGGAGAGCTGTCACGGCTCGGCGCGCGAATACGCCAATCAATGGCAATCCGCGACACCCCGCCGTAGATTCGCGCTGACGCTACCCTCATACGACAGGCGCGATGGCCGAGCTCCGATCGCAAGTCCAGCAGGCGCTTTCCGGAAGCTATACTCTCGGCAACGAGCTCGGTGGCGGCGGGATGTCGCGCGTGTTCGCAGCGACTGAAACGGCGCTGGGCCGGAGGGTCGTCGTCAAAGTGCTCCCGCCGGAGATGGCCGAGGGCCTGTCGGTGGAGCGGTTCAAGCGCGAGATCCAGCTCGCGGCGCGGCTTCAGCACGCGCACATCGTGCCCGTGCTCACGGCCGGCGAGATCGGCGACCTCCCGTACTACACCATGCCGTTCGTGGACGGCCACTCGCTGCGCGCCAGACTCGGCTCGGGCGACCCACTACCCCTCACCGAAGCCATCGGCATCCTCCGCGATGTTGCGAAGGCGCTGGCGTACGCGCACAAGCAGGGTGTCGTGCACCGCGACATCAAACCGGAGAACGTGCTGCTCTCCGAAGGCTCGGCTGTCGTTGCCGACTTCGGGATCGCGAAGGCGCTCGCGGCATCGCGCAAGGGAGAGACCGGCGGGACCCTCACGCAGATCGGCACGTCGCTCGGCACGCCCGCGTACATGGCGCC
>DASXQD010000199.1:0-1924 GCA_036493195.1 Gemmatimonadaceae bacterium
GTTGCGCCGAGCGACACCGAGGCACCGAGCTATCCGAAGGGACCCACCGGCTGGACGCCGATGCCAACGAATCGCCTGCCCTTCCCGAGCACCGTCGTCGCGAGCGCGAACGACGAGTACGTGACGCTCGAGCGCGCACGCTCATTCGCGAATTCGTGGGGCAGCACGTTCGTCGGCATCGGCGACGCCGGGCACATCAACTCGGCCAGCTCACTCGGAGATTGGCCACGCGGACGCGAGCTGTTGTCGGAGCTGGTGGACGCTCCTACGTACTCGCTAACGAGCTCTCCCAATTCACCTGGGTGATTCGCGGGATCACCACCGTCCACGCGAGCACCCCGAGCAGTGAGAATCCGATCGCCAGCATGAACGCGCTGTAGAACGTTCCAGTGCTGTCCACGAGAAAGCCCGTGATCGCCGGCCCCACGATCCCCGCGAGATTCCCGACCGCGCCCTGAAATCCGATCCAGCGTCCCGCTGCCGCCGGTCCTGCGAGCAGTTGGCCCACGGCGTAGAGCGTCGTCGTCGCAAGGCCGAATGCCAGCCCCATGGCGAGCAGACTTACCTCGAGCAGACGCGGACCGCCGAGCAGCACGCCCACGAGGCACACCGCGACGGCGACCTGACTCGTGACCATGGTCGTCGCGTACACGCGATGCGGCGACTCGCCGCGCTCGATCAATCGGTCGCCAAGATGGCCGGCAATCCACGAGCTCACCGCGTTCATCGTGTACGTGAGCCCACCCAACGCTGCCATGCCTTCGATCGAATAGCCGCGAACGTTGACGAGATAGAACGGCAGCCAGCTGAGCACGAAGTAGAAAGTGTAATTCGCGCTGAAGTGGCCGAGTGCCGCGCCGATCGCCTCGCGCCTCGCAATGATCTCGAGGAAAGATGGACCCGCATCGCGCGCAGCGGCGACTGGGCGCAGCGACAGTATCCGCGCGGGACCAGTGAGCCAGGGCACCAGCCAGAAGAGCGAGAGCACGCCCAACGAGAGGAAGAGCGCACGCCAGCCGTAGTGCGCGAGAATCTTTCCGCCCACGTACGTCCCGAACGCGGGCCCGAATGCAAGCCCGATCGCGATGAGCGCATTCGCGCGGCCGCGCCGGTCCACGGACACGTGCTCCGCAAGCATCTTCGAGCTGCATGGGAACGCGACGCTCTCGCCGAGTCCGAGGAGAAGCCGGAGCGCGAGGAGCGCTGCGAACGTGCTCGCAAGCCCTGTGAAAATTGTCGCGATGCACCAGAGCGTGAATCCCGCCGCGATGACGCGCTGCACGGGATATCGCTCGGCGAGCCAGCCCGCGCCGAGCTGGCTGATGGCGTACGTCCAGTAAAAAGCCGACAGGAGAATGCCGATCTGCGTCGCCGAGAGGTGCAGCTCGGTCGCGAGCACCGGTGCGGCCGTCGCGAGATTGCCGCGATCGACATAGTTGATGAACACCGCGAGGGCGAGCAGAGTCGCGAGCTGAAATCCGGCGCGGGACTCGCGCGTGCGCGGTGCGACTGCAGCCGTCATCGATGCTCCAGGGCAAGGCGGGAAGCATCAAGGTGCGAATGCGCGAGGCATTGCGCAACGCGCCGCGACCCGCGCGCGAGCACTGTCAGAACCGGTATGACGCCCCGCTCCCGGTGTTGAACACCACCACCTTCGCCTCGCGCGCCACCCTGCCCTGGCGCACGAGCTCTGCGAGCACCGCGAGCGCGCAGCCACCCTCAGGTGCCGCGTCCACACCCGTGGTGCGCGAGATCTGAAGCGTCGCTGCGCGAATCGCATCCTCGCTCACCGCGAGCGCGTCGCCGCCACTCTCGCGCAGCGCGCGCAGGATGAGCCGATCGCCGAGCGGCCCGGGCACGCGGAGTCCGCTCGCGTGCGTCGTCGGATTCTCCCATGGCACCGCCTTCGACTCGCCCGCGGCGA
>DASXQD010000200.1:0-3350 GCA_036493195.1 Gemmatimonadaceae bacterium
CCTCGCGCTCACTCGCCCCTGACACGGCTAGAAGTCAGCGTCAGCGTTCCGTCATCAAGAAATCTTAAGGTCTACAGTATGGTATTGCGGGCTTGGGGGAAGGGGGAGCCGCAAAGGGCGAATCCTCTAACCCGTGCTCCCGATGCCGCCCTGGCGATCGGTGCTCACGGCGACCGATCCCTCGCTCCAATCCAGCACGGCGTACCGGGCCAGGACGATCTGCGCGATTCGCTCTCCATGCGCGATCACGACCTCTCGCGGGGAGTCGTTCTTGAGCATCACCATCCACTCATCCGGATAGTCCGCATCAATGGTCCCAGGCCCATTCGGGATGATCAGCCCGCGCTTGAACGCGATCGAGCTGCGGATGCGCACCTGTGCCTCGTATCCGTCCGGCAGCCGTGCCTTGAACCCCAATGGCACCAGCGCGACCTCTCCCGACTCGAGATGCAGACGATGCGCATCATCGCTCGACCGCTCGCGCTGCTTCAGCCCGTCTGACACGCGCACGCTGCGGCCGATCAGATACGCGCACACGTCGTAGCCGGCCGCCTGCCGCGTAGCGCGAGTTGGAACGGAGACGTTCGGGTATAGCGCCTCGTATATGATTGTGGGCGAGTCATCCGGCATTCCTTGATTCTCCGTGTGGCGCTCATGTCCGAGACACGCGCAAAGTGTCTCGGCCTCACCAGCTCCAATGCCGGTGCGGCCGATTCTGTTTTCCGTAACCACCTCTCGAGCACTTTTCCCGTTCGGCGTGGCTATTTTGCGCGTAGCGAGACGAGACCTTCAGTAAATAACATGGCCACTAACGACCGACCATCCCGCGACCGCGTCACGCACAAACTGCCCACTCACCTAGCGAACTGGCAACTGCCTGTCGATTGGTCGTGGGGAGCCGAGGGCGTGCAGGGCGAGCATCGGCACTATCAGGAGGTGGTGGACGAGCTCGGCCGCTCGCTTTCGCTCGTCAGTTCCGTCGACCCGAATCACGAGCAATGGCTGCACGCCGAGGCGCGCAGTCTGGCGCACCTCAACCATCCGTCGATTCCGACGACGTACTATTACTGGGCGCGCAACGAGGAACTGCAGCGGGGTCCCGGATATCTGCGCCGCTGGATCGCTGGAGAAACGCTCTGGTCGCGTCTCTCGCGTACCGGCGCCGAGGATCTCGCCTTCGTCCTCCAATACCTCCGCTCGGCCGGCTCGGCCATCGCGTACATGCACTCGGGGGGCGCCGTGCATGGCGCGCTCTCCGCGGAAACGTCCTGGGTGACGCCCACGGGTCGCGTGTGGCTGCTCGGCTGGGAGTGGAGCGTTCCGCGTGCCGACCTTCCCGCAGGCCTCTCGCCGAACCCGCGTTGGACGCCAGCACCGCCGGAGGCCGACGGCATCACGTGGATGCCCACGCCCGCTAGCGACCAGTGGCAGCTCGCCGCCACAGCCTTCGCTGCGTTCACCCGAGAGTATCCGCCGCGCGAGCTGCCGCCGCTCACGCTCGTTCGCCCCGACATTCCGGTGTCGGTGGCGAAGGTGCTCGCGCGTGCGCTCAAGCGCGCGCCCGAGGATCGTTTCCACAACGTCGCCGCCATGCTGCGCGAGCTCGATCGCGCGGTGGGCAGCCACACGTCGGTGTTCACGAGCGGCGCGATGCAGGCGATGCGCGGGCCCGGCGAGAGCGAAGAGGCGCGGCTCCGCTGGGCCACGGGCGAGGACTACGAAGTGATCGCCCGGCTCGGATCCGGAACCTTCGGCTCGGTGTGGCGCGTGCGCGATCTCTCGCTCGCGCGCGAGGTGGCGCTCAAGATGCTGCATCCCGAAGTCGCCAGCGACGAGAGCGCCGTGCATCGCTTCCGCCGTGAGGCGCAGCTCGCCGCGCAGCTCGCGCATCCGTCCATCGTCCCGATCTATGACTGGGACTCGAGCGGCGGCGTCGCGTGGTACACGATGGAGTTGGCCGAAGGAGGGTCGCTGGCAGATCTCGTCGCGCGCTCCGGTCCACGCTCGATCGCTGAGATCGCGCCTCAGATCGAACAGGTTCTGGATGGTTTGGCCGCCGCGCACGCGAGCGGAATCATCCACCGCGATCTGAAGCCCGAGAACATTCTCATCGACCGCTATCGCCGCTGGCGCATTGCGGACTTCGGCGTCGCGAAAATTCCTGGCGAGGACGTCAGTGGCACTACAGGCACACCGGAATTCGCGGCACCCGAACAGCTGCTCGGCGAAACGCAGGGGTCGCCGGTGGACTGCTTTGAGATCGCAGCGATCACCTACTTCCTGCTCGCGGGGAAGCCGCCCTTCGGCACGGGCGATGGGCGCGCGATTCTCGCGCGCGAGCTCTCGGGCGACGTGGACCTCTCCGAGATCGCGCCGGACGTCGCGGAGTGGTTGAAGCAGGGTCTCGCAGCGGCGCCGGAGGATCGCTTCGCGGATGCAACGGCAATGCGCGACGCGTGGCGCGTCGCGGCAGGGAAGGCCATGGCGGCCGAGGAGCATGCCCCGTGGTGGAAGCGCTGGCTGACCACGGAGGTGCATCTCGTGCCGGGCGAGGAATAGGCTCGGCCGCCGTCGTCACCTCCGAAGAATCACGAGGTCGAGTGCGGCGAGGCGCTCGGCGTCGCCGATCAGATCGATGCTGGTGATTTGGCCGTTCTGCGTAGTGAAGGCGAACACAACGCGCGGGACGCCGTCAGGCGCCCACACGGCGCCCAGCACGCCATCGATGAGTGCCGGCCGTGCCGCCTTCGCGCGACCCGAGAAGGTCTTCGCCACCGCATCTGCGCCCGTTGCGCTAACCGTGGCGCCTCCGCGCAGAACAACGTCGGGATCGAGCAGTGCGAGCAGCGCATCGAACTCTCCGTTGCGCGACGCGGCGAGAAACGCATCGACGATCTCGCGTTGGCCTGCGTAGTCGCCGCTCGCCGATGCAGTCGCGTCCGCGCCCTGCACGCGGCGACGCGCGCGACTCGCGAGCTGACGCGCTGTGGCCGGCGTGCGACCCACGATCGGGGCGATCTGATCGAACGGAAGATCGAACATGTCGTGGAGCACGAACGCGACGCGCTCCGCCGGCGCGAGCGTCTCGAGCACCACCAGAAGCGCGAGGCTCATCGAGTCCGCGAGCTCCAGCTCGCGTTGCGGGTCGTTGGCACCGTCGCCGCTCGCGAACGACTCGGGCGCATGCACCTCGAGCGACTCCTCGCGGCGCGATTCGCGCGAGCGCAGATGATCGAGACACACACGTGCCACGACGGTGGTGAGCCAGCCCGACATGTTCGAGACGTCGCTCGTGTCGGCCCGGCTCAGTCGCAGCCATCCCTCCTGCACGGCGTCGTCCGCCTCGCTCA
>DASXQD010000201.1:0-2197 GCA_036493195.1 Gemmatimonadaceae bacterium
CTTCGTGTTCCGAGCTTTCGGAGAGGTCGTTCGGCAACTGCGGCACGACCACACGAAGCCCATGCTCACGCGCCGAGATATCGAGATGCGGGCGCTCGGCTCCGAACACCGGTTCCTCGATGTAGAATACCCGACTCGTTCGAGCGAACCGCGACAGAAGATGCTGCGGTCGCTGATAAACGAAATCCCAGCGTAGGTGTGAGAAGCAGAGGAGCGTTGTGGCTTCCGGATTCGACGCGGGAGAGCGGCGCGGGAGATCTCCGGAGGCGATGGACTTCAGCATGCAGGACAACTCCTACGCACAAGTAACGGGGGTATCTGTTTGGTACCCTCCTGATGAGCCGCGAACGAAACGGCGAACCAGCCTCGACTACACTACCATAGAAGAAGCACGTCGCATGCCATCCGATAAACGCATGAATTTGGATCTCGCACGAACTTTTTTCATCGATTCCTTCGGCGGAAAACCACAGCGCATCGCCTCCGCGCCTGGGCGCGTGAACCTCATCGGCGAGCACATGGACTACAACGGTGGTGAGGTACTTCCGATCGCCATCGACCATCGCACCTATGTCGCGGTGAGTGCAGCCGCCGATCGCGATGTGTCGCGCGTCGCGAGTGGCACGCACGCGAGCGTCGGGACTTTCGATGCGCGCGACCCCGTGCGCAGCGGCGAGTGGTGGGACTACATCGCCGGCGTCGTGCGCGAGCTTTCGGCCGCCGGCGCGCGCATACCGCAGCTCGACATCGCCATTTCGAGCGACGTCCCCGCGGGCGCCGGATTGAGCTCTTCCGCCGCCGTGGAGGTCGCCACGGCTTTCGCGATCGCCGAGCTGCTCGATCTGGGATTATCCGCGCAGCAGGCAGCGGAAGTGGCGTGGCGAGCGGAGACAGGCTTTGTCGGCGTGCCGTGCGGAATCATGGATCAATTCGCGTCTGCGCTCGCCCGGGAAGGATCTGCATTGCACCTCTGGTGCGACACCATGCGCATGGAGCAGGTGCGCTGCGACGAGCACGTGCTCATTTTCGACACCGGTGTGACCAGAGATCTTCGCCAATCCGCCTTCGCTACGCGGCGCGACGAATGTGTGCGCGCGCTGGCGGCGATTCAGCGAGAGCATCCCGACGTGCGAGAGCTCGCGCATGCAACGATGGACGACGTCGACACGAGCGTAGGCGATGTCGTCTTGCGAAAGCGCGCGACGCACGTGGTGAAGGAGAATATCCGAGTCAAGCTGGCGGTCGCCGCGCTTCAGAAGACCGGCATCATTCCCGGCGAGCTGCTCGTCGCATCACATGTCTCGCTGCGGGATCTCTACGAGTGCTCATCACCGGAGCTCGACTGGTTCGTGGAACATGCCCTGAGGTTCCCCGGCATTCGCGGCGCTCGCCTCACGGGGGCAGGATGGGGCGGCTGCGCCATTGCCACCGGCGAGCCCGAAGCGCTTTCGGCCGCGGTAGAGCCGCTCGAGGCGGCCTACGCAAGCGCATTTCCGCACGAGGCGCGCAGCTGGATCGTCCGCCCGGCGAGCGGAGCGAAGATCGAGGGATGACCCCTCAGATCCCTCCACTAGTCGAGGTTCGTGGGGTATCATCACGTCCACTGTTATTCCACACAGCTTCGCTCGTCTTGACGGCAACCCCCACAACTGCCGATGGACTCAGGATTCTTTTTCACGACCGGGATCGAGAACAGCTATCCGACGCTCTCGACGGGACGCCGCATAGATCAGATGGACAAGTGCGGGCACTATGCGCGTTGGGAAGAGGATTTTGGGCTCCTGTCGAGCATCGGCGTCAACGCGCTTCGCTTCGGGCCCGCGTATTACCTGACTCACCCCGCCCCCGATCGATTCGACTGGTCGAGCGCCGACGCTCCGATGCGCAGGCTCCGCGAGCTCGGCATCACGGTCATCGCCGACCTCTGTCATTTCGGAGTTCCCGACTGGCTCGGCGGATTCCAGGACGTCGCGTTCCCCATCCATTTCGCGAGCTATGCGCGCGAATTCGCGCTGCGCTACCCGTGGGTGCGCCACTTCACCCCGGTGAACGAGATCTTCATCTGCGCATCCTTCTCGGCTCTGCGCGGCTGGTGGAACGAGTGCCTCTCGAGCGACCGTGCTTTCGTCACGGCGATGCGCAATCTGTGCATGGCGAACGAGCTCGCGGTCGAAGCGATTCTGTCCGTGCGGCCCGA
>DASXQD010000202.1:0-6283 GCA_036493195.1 Gemmatimonadaceae bacterium
CACACGCGCCGCTCATCGCGCTCGCGAAGAGCTCCTTCGCGCCGCGCAGATCGCCCGCCCCTTCTTCGCCCGTGGTGGCTGCGAAGACGACCGGAGCGCGCGTGCGCAGCTTCGCTCCGTCGATCACGCCCGCGAGCGCGAGCATCGCGCCCGTGAGCGCCGCCGCGTGCACGGCATTCGGCACTCCGAATGCGGTCCAGCTGTGTCCACCCGCGCCGCGAAAGTGAATGCGAAAGCGTCGCGAGCCGAGCGCGCGATGGACCACGCGCTCGTCGCCCGCTCCATCGAGCGCGATCGCGGCGGCCGCGCCGCTCATGGCCGTCGCGAACAGCTCCTTCGCGCCGCGCAGATCGCCCGCACCCTCCTCGCCGGTGGTCGCGGCGAAGACCACCGGCGCGCGCGTGCGAAGCTTCGCTCCGTCGATCACGCCCGCGAGCGCCAACATCGCCGCGAGCCCGCGCCCGTTGTCGCCAATGCCCGGCCCGATCAGTCGCGTGCCATCGCGCTGCACGCGCAGCGGCACGGTGCGCGGAAACACGGTATCGAGATGTGCGCAGATCACCACCGGTGCCGAGTCGTCCGCACCCGCTCGCGTGCCCGTGACGTTGCCGGCGGCATCGCTCCGCACGTCCGCGAGCGCGAGCGCGCGGAAACGCGCGGCCACCCATTCTCCGCGCTCGCTCTCCTCGCCCGTGGGAGCCGCGATCTCGGACACCGCGATCTGCGTTTCGAGCGTCTCGGCATCTCCCGCCGCGAGTGCTGCGCGCGCATCCGAGACTGGAGGTGCATCCCACAGCGCGCGGAGTCCGGACGAGAGTACCATCCCTCTTAATTGCTGCCACGAACGCGGTGGCGCAAGTGGCGCACGCCCACGCGGTATTGGCATGGTGGCCGAACGCCCGTCACATTCCATCAGCGCGGTCGCGAGCACACCCGCTCGAATCGGCGCCCTCGCGTTCCGTTAAATTTGGATTCACATGCAAGAACACGAGCTCATCTACGATTGGAACAGGCGCACGCCCGGCTTCTCGTGGGAGACGTGTCGCGTGGAGCTCAACGACGAGACGCTGCGCGACGGGCTGCAGTCGCCGTCCGTCACCGATCCGTCGATCGTTGACAAGAAGGCGCTCCTCCACCTGATGGCGGAGCTCGGCATCGCCGCCGTGAACATCGGACTACCGGGCGCGGGTCCGCGCACGCGCGCGGACACGCTCGCACTCGCGAAGGAGATCGTGGATGCCAAGCTCCCGATCTCCGCCAATGCTGCCGCGCGCACGCTCGTCACCGACATCGAGCCGATCGCGCGCATTGCGCAGGAGACGGGGCTCGCGATCGAGGCGGCGACGTTCATCGGCTCCTCGCCCATTCGACAGTACGCTGAGGACTGGACGCTCGACAAGATGGTGCGCGTGAGCGAAGAGGCGGTGCGCTTCGCCGTTGGCGAGGGGCTCTCGCTCATGTTCGTTACCGAGGATACGACTCGCGCAAAGCCCGAGACGCTGCGCGCGCTCTACGGCGCCGCGATCGCGTGCGGCGCTCGGCGCGTCTGTCTCGCGGACACGGTCGGCCACGCTACGCCCGACGGTGTGCGCGCCCTCGTGCGCTTCGTGCGCGAAGAGATCATTGCGCCAACGAAGCTCGACGTGCGCATCGATTGGCATGGGCATCGCGACCGAGGCCACGGGCTGGCGAACTGCATGGCTGCGATCGAGGCCGGCGTGGATCGCGTGCACGGCACGGCGCTCGGGATCGGCGAGCGTGTGGGCAACGCCGAGATGGATCTCCTCCTCATCAATCTCCGCCTGCTCGGCGCGCATCCTCACGATTTGCGGAGGCTCCCCGAGTATACGGCGCTCGCGTCGCGTGCGCTCGGCGTCGCCATTCCCGCGAGCTATCCGGTGTTCGGAGAGGATGCCTTTCGCACGGCCACCGGCGTGCACGCGGCGGCGATCGCGAAGGCGCACAAGAAGGGCGACGCGTGGCTCGCGGATCGCATCTACTCGGGCGTGCCGGCGGGCGACTTCGGGCTCTCGCAGCGCATCGACGTGTCGCATGTATCGGGAATCTCGAACGTGCGGTCGTGGCTCGAGGCGCACGGGCACGACGCGGGTGATGAGCCGCTCTGCCGTTTCATACTCGACGCGGCGAAGAAGGCCAACCACACGTTGCGCGACGATGAGCTCACCGCGCTCATCGCCGAGCATCGCACGCGGACGGTCACGGCGTGAGCGCACCGCTGTCGGCTGTAATGAGTGGCTATCTCGATTTGCGATGGCGGCTCAATCCGGTTGAGGCCACGTATCACGGCGTCACCGAGTTCGACGGAATGTTCGCGGCATACGATGCGGAAACCGTGCGGGAACAGCTCGCCGCGCTGGTGAGCTACGAGAACGCGATCGAGGAGGCCGAGGCGGAGACGCTCGCCGAGGAGATCGATCGCACGGCGGTGCTGCACTCGCTGCGTCACGATCTGCTGCTGTTGGGGAAGGAGCGAAAGTTCGCGCAAGATCCGTCGTTCCACCTCATGCACGCGGTGAACGGGATCTTCCTGCTCCTCACACGTGGTGGCGCCAACTCGGTGGAGCGCGCCACGTCGGTGCTCACGAGACTACAGGCACTGCCGGCATTTCTGGAGACTGCGATCGACGTGCTCACGCAGCCGGACTCGATATTCGTCGGGATGGGCGAGTCGATGATTCCGGGAGCGATCGCGCTGATTCAGGATGGGCTCGACGATCCCGAACTCGATCTCGCGGTGCTCGACGAGCTCGAGCTGGAGCATGCGCGCCGCGAGGCGGTCGAATCGCTCGAGGCATTCGGCGATGCGCTGATCGAGATGCGCGGGCGCGCCGGGAATCATTTCGCGATCGGCCGCGAGCTCTTCGACCGCAAGCTGCACACGGCGCACATGATCGCCGAGAATGCGGACGAGCTGCTGCGGTTCGGCGAGCGCCTGCGAGCGGCTGCGATCGCGGAGATCGAACAGATCGCGAGGGAGATCGCGCCGGGCGTGCCGTGGCAGCAGATCGCCGCTCAGTTGCGCAGCGACATCCCGAGTCCGGGCAGCGCGCTGCACGAGTATCGAGAGGCCATGGAAGCATCGCGGCACTTCACGATCTCTCGCGAGCTGATGCCTGTGCCCGATACCGCGCTCGAGGTCGTTCCGACGCCCGAGTTTCTGCGCCCGCTGATTCCGCTGGCAGCGTATCAGGGTCCGGGCGCATTCGATCCCGTGCAGCGCGGCCTCTTTCTCGTCACGCTGCCCGAGAACGGGGAGTCGTGGCGCTCGCACTGCCGCGCCGAGTTGCCGAGCACGGCGCTGCACGAGGGAATTCCCGGACACCATTTGCAGATGTCGATCGGGAATCAGCTGCCGAGTGTGCCGCGGCGCGTACTGTCCACGCCGGCAGCGCGCGAGGGTTGGGCGCTCTACTGCGAGTCGCTGATGGCCGAGATGGGGTTTCTCGATTCCGCCGCCGAGCGATTTTTTCAGGCGCATCACCTTCTGTGGCGCGCGATACGCGTGATACTCGACGTGTCGCTGCACACGAAGGGAATGTCGATGCAAGAGGCGGCGGCGCGACTGCGCGATGAGCTCGGATTCGAGGCGCACGTTGCCGAGGCCGAGGCGAAGCGCTACTGCGCGTATCCCACGTATCAGCTGTGCTATGCGGTGGGACGGCGCGACATACTCGCCCTTCGTGAGGACATGCGCAGAGCGCGCTCGGACGAATTCTCGCTTTCGGCTTTCCACGAGGAGCTGTTGCAGTACGGAGCGCTGCCGACTGCCCTGGCGCGATGGGGAATGGGACTATCGACCGTGCAGTAATGCTCGAACACTCAAAGGAGAACGCACATGTGGCGTAGAAGCATAGCAGTGATGACGGCCGCGGCTGTCGCGATCGGATGCAACAGCGAAAAGAAGGCTCCGGCGGCCGACACGACACACGCGCCGGCACAGAAGTCCGCGCAGACGGATTTCACGAGCGGCGGCCCCTATCTGTTCGTGTCGAACGAGGATGGCAACGACGTCACCGTGATCGATACGAAGAGCGACAGCGTGGTCGCGACGCTCGAGCCGGGACAGCGCCCGCGCGGCGTACGCGTCAGCCCCGATGGCAAGACGCTGATCGTCGCGGTGAGCGGATCGCCGAAGGGCGGACCCGGCGTGGATGAGAAGACGCTCCCGCCAGCCGATCGCTCGAAGGACGGCATCGCACTGATCGACCTGTCGACCGGGAAGAAGAAGGCAAACCTTCCGGGCGGCATCGATCCGGAGTCGTTCGCCGTCTCGAGTGATGGAAAGACGATCTACGTCTCGAACGAGGATGGCGGCTCGCTCACGATCATCGATGTCGAGTCGGGGAAGATCGCCGGCACGGTGAAGATCGGCTCCGAGCCTGAGGGCGTGCAGATCGATCCCGACAACAAGGTGCTGTACGCGACGAACGAGGGGAGTGGCACAGTCTCCATACTCGATCTCAAGAACAACAAGATCATCGCGACGATTCCGACGGGGAAGCGTCCGCGCGGGATTGCGTTCACGCCCGACGGCAAGAAGGCGTACATCACGAACGAAGTCGGCGGCACCGTCACGGTGATCGATGCGAAACGGAACAAGGTGCTCAAGAACATCAAGATTCCGGGGGAGGGCGCGAAACCGATGGGAACCGCGATGACGCCGGACGGCTCCCATCTCTACGTCACTACCGGTCGCGGCGGCTCGGTTGCCGTGATCGATACGAAGGCGGATAGTGTGATCACGACCTTTGCGGCAGGAAAACGACCATGGGGCATCGCGGTTTCGGCGGACGGAAAGACGCTCTACACCGCCAACGGACCGTCGAACGACATCTCCGTCATCGATGCGAGCACGAATCAGGTCACGAAGCGCATTCCCGGCGGCAAGTCGCCATGGGGGATCGCGATCTCAAAGTAGGTCGCGAGCAGGAAGCACTCAGCAGCAGCGGCTGCCCGTTCCCTCGTACCGCGCTCGCTCCCGCTCTCGCGCGAACTCTTCGCGCGAGAGCGGCGTCGCATCGGGGTGCTTCGCACGCTGGTGCGCGAGATAGCGCGCGTAATCCGGCACGCCGAGGACCGTACGCAGGGCGCGCGATAGCCGGGCGAAGAGCCCGAGAGGCTGCATCATGCCCTCAGCGCGTGGCGCTCGCATCGCGCGGATGTCCGATGGTGCGGTCGAAGAGCTCGTAGATGCGCCGGTACTCGTCCTGCCAGCTCGTCGTGCGCACGAAGTCGTGTCGCTCGACGGGATAGACCGCGAGATCCCAATTCGTCTTGCCGAGCTCGATCAGTCGTTGCGTGAGGCGCACGATGTCCTCGAAATGCACGTTGTCATCGACCATGCCGTGGAGCATGAGCAGCGGATCCTGCAGCCCCTCTGCAAAGTAAATCGGTGACGACTGCCTGTAGGCAATGCTGTCCTCGGTGGGTGTGTTCAGGATCCGCGACGTGTAGCCGTGATTGTAGTGCGCCCAATCCGTGACAGAGCGGATCGCCGCGCCCGCGCCGAAGTGGGGCGACTCGGTGAAGAGCGCCATGAGCGTCATGAACCCGCCATAGCTTCCGCCGTAGATGCCGATGCGCTTCGGATCGATCCCGAAACGGTCGTGCAGATACTTCGAGCCATCGACCTCGTCCTGCAGGTCGCGCCCGCCCATGTGCCGGTAGATGGCGGTGCGCCAATCGCGGCCATACCCCGCCGAGCCACGGTAGTCGATGTCGATGACGACATAGCCGTTGGACGCGAGGTACTGATTGAACATGTACTCGCGGAAATAGTACGACCAATAGTGATTCACGTTGTGCAAATAGCCCGCGCCGTGCACGAAGATCACCCCGGCTCCGTTCGGCTGCGCGTTCATGTCCTTCGGCCGATAGATGCGCGCGGGCAGCTGCACCCCATCGGACGCAGGAATCATCACGATCTCGGGTACGAGCCAGTGGAAGCTCAGCCACTCGGCCGTTGGCGAAAGCGTGAGCCGCGATTCCTTCGCGCCCGGCTGGTTGCGCATCAGGTACAGTTCGGGCGGGCGATTGGAGGTCGAGTACACGTCGGCGAGCAACAGCTCGTTCGGCGATGCGACCACGGTATGGCCACCACTCGCCTTCGTGATCCGCGTGCGCGCGCCGCCCGTGACAGGCATGCGATAGAACTGCTGCTCGAAGGGCGACTCCTCGCTCGTGTGGAGATAGAAGCTGCGCCTGTCGTTCGAGATGGCAACGTCGTCCACTTCCCACTTGCCACTCGTCAGCTGCTTCCTGT
>DASXQD010000203.1:0-5050 GCA_036493195.1 Gemmatimonadaceae bacterium
CGGCCCGGGAGCCAGGCCGGCTTTCGACATTGGCGGATGAGCGCGAAACACATCGCCGCGGTCGCGCCGTACCATAGCACGCTCAAAACGGTCGCTCGGTTCATTTGACTTGAGTACGGAGCCGAGCTTCCAGACGTTTCAGGTGAGCCCGATGCGCTGCACCAGATCTGCATGTCGTGGATCCTTTCGCAGCGGCCCGTAACCCGGATCCAGCTTCAGGTAGAGCAGCCCCGCGGAGCGCTCCTGATACGCGCGCTCGAGAGACGCGAACGACTTGTCGAGGTCCCCTACCGCCGCGTACGCGGTCGCGATGATCTCGCCTCTGAGATATTGGCGCCGCGACTCGTCTTCGAGCCGTGCGAGAATCGCTTCCGCCTCGTCGCGCTGGTCGAGCGCCGCCAACGCGCGCACGATGTACGCGTCCCACGCGCGCGGCGCACGCTCGAGCGACTGGCCGCGTCGGAACCACGTGAGCGCCGTCGCCGCGTCGCCTTTCGCCAGGTACGCCGCCCCCACGTAATGCTGTACGCGATGGCAGATCTCGTCCATCTCCATCGTGCGCTCGCCCTGCGCAATCGCAGCGTCGTAGTCGTGATCGTACAGGAGAAAACGCGTCAGCCACTCGCTGTAGTGTATCGACAGAGGATCGAGCACCAGCGCCTTGCGCATCGTGTCGATGGCGTCGTTCAGGCGCCCCACACTCGGCAGGAGCGTTCCGTGAACGTAGTGCGCCTCCGCGTAGTTCGGCGCGATCGATACCGCTTGTGCGAGCTGTGCTTCCGCATCCCGGAACTTCCATTCGTGCCAACCGAGCACTTTCCCGAGCGAAGTCATCGCCTCCGCGAGCTCCGGCTCGCGCTGCAGGGCGCGCTCAGCGGCGCCCTTCGCACGCGGATATGCATCGTCGGGCGCAACCCAGTCGTCGGCGAGATTGCACCATGCATCGGCGATGCCCGAGTATGCGCGCGCGAGCGCCGGATCCTGCAGCAATGCCTGCTGATATAGATCGAGCGAGCGACGCAGCGCAGGCTCGGAGAGCTTTGCGAAGAAGAATCGCCCCTTCAGATAGAGCGTGTATGCCTCGAGATTCTTCGTCGGCGCGACCACCTGCCCCTGACCGCCGCCCAGCCGGAGCGTGAGTGCTTCGACAATTGCGCGGGAGATGTCGTCCTGAACGGCGAACACATCTTCGAGCTGTCGATCGTAGGTCTCGTTCCAGAGATGGTACCCGCTCTCGACGTTGATCAGCTGCGCGGTCAGGCGGATCCGGTTCCCGACCTTGCGCACGCTTCCCTCCAGCACCGTCGTCACTCCGAGCTTGTCTCCAATCTCGCGAACGTCCACGTCCTTCCCCTTGAAGGCGAAGGAGCTGGTACGCGATGCCACGTGAATGCCCGGAAGCTTGCCCAGCGCGTTGATGATCTCTTCCGTCATTCCGTCGGCGAAATATTCATTTTCCGGATCGGCACTCATGTTCTTGAACGGAAGCACCGCGATCGCCTTCGTCGCCGCACGATGCGCATCGCCGGTGTTCCGTTGAGCGCCAGTCGCGGTGCTCATCGCGATGCCGCGCAGCACCTCCGCGAATTCCGCGGCCGTGGGATAGCGATCCACGGGCGTGCGCGCCAGCGCGCGCGACACCGCCGCGTCCACTGCCTCCGGAACATCGCGCGTGGTCCGCACCTTCGGGATGGGCGACAGGAAGCGCTTCGCGATGATCGCCTGCGCCGACACTCCGGTGAACGGCGGCTCGCCAGTGAGCATCTCGTACAGCACGCAGCCGAGCGAGTAGAGATCGCTGCGACCGTCGGTGGTCATCTCGCCGGCCGACTGCTCGGGGCTCATGTACGCGGGCGTGCCGATCGCGAGACCGGTCTGCGTGAGCGAGCGGCCCGAGGTCGAGAGCACTTTTCCGATGCCGAAGTCCGCGACCATGGCCGCGCCTTCGTGCAGAAGAATGTTCTCCGGCTTGATGTCGCGGTGCACCACGTTGTGCCGGTGCGCATAGTCGAGCGCGGACGCGACCTCGCGCGTGATTCGCAATGCTTCGGCGAGTGACAGCTGGCGTTCGCGGTCGATGCGCTCGCGCAACGACCGCCCCTCCATGCTCGGCATCACGTAGAACAGCAATCCTTCCGCCTCGCCCGAGTCGAATACGGGCAGGATGTGCGGATGCGTGAGCCCCGCCGCGAGCTTTATCTCGAGCAGGAAGCGCTCGGCGCCGATCTCGGCCGAGACCTCCGGCCGAAGCACTTTGAGCGCGACCTCGCGATCGTGGCGGAGATCGTGAGCGAGGAAGACGACGGCCATGCCGCCCTCGCCGAGCTCACGGTTGATCGAATAGCGGCCAGCGAGTGCCGGTCCGAGACGGGATTGCAGGGAAGTCATCGCGCACTAACATGCAGAGCGAGGCGCGGAAGCGGCAGGCCGCGTGAAATGTCAATGCTGACGCAAGGGCGCCCTTGCCGAATGTGACCCGGGGCGTGCGCGGCGGGTGTATAGAGTGACCCGCAATTCCGCCGGCGCTCTTCAGGGAGTAGGCCCATGCAACTTTCTTTGTCGTACGCGGCGTCCACGCGCCTTGCGACCCTCGTGTGCCTCGCCGCGCTCGCAGGGCTCGCGAGCAGCTGTGGATCCAACGGCACGCCGCCAACGGCCTTCTGCACGGCGGCTGCCCCCTTGTCGGTGGTCGTGACGGTGCGCGATTCCATCTCCGGGCAGGCTGCTGCGGACGGAGCAATCGGAACGCTGATCGGCTCGAGCGTCGATGACACGCTGCGCCACACTGATTCTCTCACACTGAGTGGCGGCGATCAAACCGGGACGTTCACGGTACACATCGATCGCCCTGGCTATCTCACCTGGACTGCGTCCGACGTTCGCGTGACCGAGGTGGGCCCGTGTGGCAACGTGATTCCGGAGCAGCTCAGCGCACGGCTCCAACCGGCCACTCCGTGAGCGGTCGAGGCGGAGCCTAGCTGGCACTCCGGCTGCGCCGCACGCTGTCGCACGCTCCGTGCAGTTCCAACCGAGCGCCGACGATCGGCTTCGGAGCATGCTCCAACGGCCGAGTGTGCCTGATACGCGGAGATGTCATGACCACCAAGAGCGAGGAGCACGTCGAGGACTGGATCGTCTCGGAGCCCGAGAACGGAGCGGTTCGCGTCCATCACAAACCATCGGGCGAGACATTCGAGGTCTCCGTGGCGGAGGTGCGAGGAGCGGCGCCGGGTGAGAACGAGGTGTGGGCGGGCCACCTCGACGACTACCTGCGAAGCCGTGCCATCAACATTGCGGCACAGCGGAAGCTGGCGCGGATCGAACAATGAGCCACCAGCAAACCATCGATGGTCGAGCAGCAAAGAAGCTCGTGCGCCGACATCGCGCTGGACCGCGCTCGGATCGCGAACGTCTAACGTTGGCCACCGCCAAAGGCATGGGACATGCCTTCCCCAAGGTCACCGTAAACAACTGTCGCGACGGGTTGGAGGACCGCCCACGGCACCGCCGCGGAAGCGGAGTCACGACGACAAAGCGGCGCGAGCAAGCGATGAGCTGAGTTCAGCGCAGGAGGCACACACATCATGGCACGCCAGCAATCCGACTTTCCATCGAACGGCCGCCAAGGTGAACTGCAGGTACAGCGTGGGGCCGACATGCCCCCACGGGACACGGAGCTGAGGGATCTGCCCTCGCGGGACACGATCGTCCGCGATACGGTCCGCGAACGATCGCTCGGAGAGCTCTTCCGGGACCTCACGACAGAAACCAGCGAGCTGGTAACCAAGGAAATAGCGCTCGTGAAAGCGGAAGCACGTCAAACGGGTGCGACGCTCGCACGTGACGGCGTGAAAATCGGGATCGCATCCGCCCTCGCGTTTGCCGGCGCTCTGGCGCTCACGGCGTTCCTCATCGCCGGCCTCGGCGATCTGCTGGGCGGAAAGTACTGGCTCTCGGCGCTCATCATCGGCGTGCTCTTCCTCGCGATCGGCATGGGGCTCGTCAAGAACGCGACGACCGACATGAAGCGCAGAGGGCAGTCGGTGAAGCACACCGTAGACACAGTCAAGGACACCGGAAGCTGGGCCAGGGACGAAGCACGGAAGGTCAAGCAGGAGATCACGACATGATTGGGCTGTTCAGCCATACCGCACCATGACCGATTCAGGAGGAGCGATGTTCAGACAGGAATCAGGCCGCCTCGGAGTCGACCAGAACGAGGGACCCGACGCGGGTTCGTCGCAGGGCGATTCCAATTTCGATGGCGAGGCACGAGGGCAAGGCGGTTTCGTCGACGCCGCAAAGGAAAAGATTCAACAGTTGGCGAGCCAGGCGCGCGAGACGGCCAGCGGGCAAGTCGAGTCGCGCTTCTCCAGCGGCAAGACCCAGGCGACGCAGGCGCTCGGCAGCGTCGCCCAAACACTCAAGTCTTCGAGCCAGCAGCTCCGCGATCAGCAGCAGGCCGGAATCGGAAAGTATGCGGAGCAGGCCGCGAACAAGATCGAGGAAATCTCGCACTATCTCGAGAACGCGTCACTGAACGACGTCGCCACACGGGTCGAAAATTTCGCGCGCCGAGAGCCTGCGTTCTTCATCGGCAGCGCGGTGGCGTTGGGCTTTCTCAGTGCTCGCTTCCTCAAGAGCTCGCAGCGCGATCAGCAGGGACGGACGAACATGCGGCAGGGGTTCCAGGGGAGCATGCAATCGAGCGGCGAGGAGCTGCGCGGCCAGGGGGCGGGCGATGGGTGGCAGGGCTCGGGCGATCGTGACGTGACGTCCGCTCCGCGACGCGAGTGGACGACGGTCGGGAACGAGCGCCAGAGCAATCCGAATGACATCGCCACCGACAGAATGGGACGAGCCTGACTGATGACTGCGGCCGCGCACGACCTACGCGTTGTTCGAGGCCACGACACCGTGGAATCCGAGGAGAGGAGGAGCAATGACGGGAAGCTTTGAAACACCATCGTCGGGCAATGACCGATCGTACGGCGGCGCTGACAGAGACCTGGATGAGGACGAGACCGAAATCATCGCGGCTGATATTCGC
>DASXQD010000204.1:0-8162 GCA_036493195.1 Gemmatimonadaceae bacterium
GGCGGATCGATCGGAGGTCCGGTCGGCGTGCCACCGGTCGAATCGGGCGGCGTACCCAGCTCACGCGGCAGGTAGATCACAGCTTCGGCATCGTTATCACCTGAGGAGACGAAGGCCCAGGTGGAGTTGCTGTAGAACGGCTCGTTCACCGGCGGCGAAGCCACGAGATAGTAGTCACCTTGCGGAATCGACGACACGAGAAAGCGGCCATTCGCGTCCGTCACCACTTCGCCGACTTTGGTCACGGTCGTCCACGCCGTATCGCTCCCGTTGCCGGGCTGCATCGTGACCTTGAGGTTGAGCACCACCGTCGCACCCGGAATCGGTGTCGCCTTGCTCGGATCCAGTCCCGTTGATGAATCCACGACCACCCCGCGCAACTCTCCTTTCGCATTCGGATCCGTGGCCGCCACCTTGATGACCGCTCCCGACCAATCCGACGTCTTCGCACCCCGCACGCTCGTGGAGTCGGAGCACGCAACTCCGAGCAGTACGGCGGCGGCCGCGCTGACCAACCTTGTGTAACGCATGTGCATCTCCAGATGAGCTGTAAATGAACGTAACTGCCTTTCCATTGCGCCTTTCCGAGCACGCCCGCGGATCCATTGGCAAAGACCCGGGTAACTTTCTGCGCGTCACCCGAGAACGGGCTTCTGACATCCGGAAACCCGAGAATTTGCTTGCCTTATCGATTTACAGCCTTCTATATGTAGGGAAGCGAAGAATCCATCGAGGAGAGCCGCCGATGCCGATACGCGCCCAGCACTTACAGCCAAGGAAGGCCGCGCTCGTTTCGGCTGCGCTCCTCGCCGGCATCGCCGCGCCGCCACTCACCGCGCGTGCGCAGTCGGTCAGCTCTTCGCTCAACATCGGCATCGCAAGTGGCAGTGCATTCGCGGGCCCCTCGCCCAGCGCATTGCTTCTCCAGCCCGCGCTTCGCTGGGATCATCCGAGCATGAGCGTGAGCGCGCAGGCCAGCTGGCTCACCTCGCCAACCGCGAACATGGATGGCGACGCATCGATTCGCGGTCGCTACTACTCGCCCGCATTCGGCAACTTCCGCCTCGAGCTCGGCGCGGCCGCACAGCGAACCGCTGGTCCCGATGTCACGAGATCGTCGAATGCGCTGCAGGGAGACGCGAACCTCTCGTATGCATTCGGCTCTGGCGGCGTGTGGGTCGGAACCGCGCAGCGCGCGAGCGCCGTCGCGACTATCCACTCCTCCGGCACGGGCGTGGCGTCGAGCACCAGCGACGCTCTTCCCGGGCACGTGCAGGCGTTCAACGCCGGTACTTGGCGGCGTCTCGGCTCGGCGGTGCTCACGACCTCGTTCACGACGACCGTCTCCGGAAGCAACAGCGACGGTATCAGTCTCTCGGATCCGAACAATCCCGGCAGTGGTTTGGGAAATGGCGGCCCGAGCGGCGACACGATTCCGCGCACCGGGTCCGTTCCCGCGCGTCACTACTCCGATTTCGAGAGCAGCGTGTATTGGTCCCATGGGCCGCTTGCGCTCGACGGATTGATCGGCACTCGCGTGAGCACTTCCTACGGCGAGCGCTCCACGTGGGGACACGCGCAGGCGAGTTGGGCCTTGGGCGAGCAGTTCGCGCTCGTGGCCGTTGGAGGCTCGCGCGCATCCGAGCCTGCGATCGGCCGCCTCGGAGGCACCTTCTTCTCCTTCGGCGTGCGGCTCGCGAGCGTGCCCTGGTTCGCGCACGCGCTGCATCCGGGTGCGCGCAGCACCGCCAGCAGCTTCGGCGTACGTGCGGCAGGCGCCACGCGCATCATCTACGTGCATGCGCCGGCGGCACGCACGATCGAGCTGATGGCGGACTTCACCGACTGGCAGCCCGTCGCGATGCGCCACGCATCGAATGATGAATGGCAGGTCGCGATGCCGATCACCCCGGGCGCCCACCGCGTGAACATCCGCGTGGACGGCGGCGAGTGGAGCGCCCCGCCGGGCGCGAGCACGGTTCAGGACGAGTTCAACGGTGTCGTTGGACTCGTGGTGGTTCCATAGCGCACCACCCGCCTCGGGTTGTCGATGGTGACGCCGTGCTCGATGCCGGGGTCTTGCCCTCTGTGGAGCTTTCTGACGCCGCGCTCGTGGACATCGTGCTCAAGGGCGAGTCCGAAGCGTACGCCAGGCTCGTGGCCCGGTACCGGGATCGATATGCACGGTTCGCACTGCACATGCTCGGCAATCGCGAAGATGCCGAGGAGGCGTTGCAGGATGCGTTCGTGCGAGGATATCGCTCCTTACATCGATGCGGCGACCCGGCGCGCTTCGGCAGTTGGCTGCTGGCGATTCTCGCCAACCGCTGCCGGACTGCGGGGGGAAAGCGGACGCGGCACGAGAGACGGTTCGTATCGGCAGAGGATCGGCACTACGCAATCGCACTCGATCATCCGGCGGATGCATCGGCTTGGCGAGAGGAGATCGCACGAGCGCTCGCGCGACTGGATGCCGATCAACGCGAGGCGTTTCTGCTGAAGCACGTGGAGGAGATGGAATACGAGCAGATGTCGGTGGTGACGGGAGCTGGAGTATCGGCGCTGAAGATGCGTGTGAAGCGGGCGCGCGAGCGGATGCGCCGAATGCTGACGGAGGGAGAAGATGCACCAACACGATGATCTCGATGCGATGAAGCGGGGCGACGATGTACTCGAGCGAGTGGTCGAGGAGCTTCGCCGTCCGCTGCGCGTGAACACCGCCCTCTTCGATGCGCGTGTGATGGATGAGGTGCTGCGGACGCCATCCGGGCTGCGCGAGCGCATCGCGAGTCTCATGCAGCCCCGCACCTTCCGCGTCTCACCTCTCATCGCGCTCGCTGCCGGTCTGCTCTTCGCGGTCGCGGTCGTGGGCTCGGTGCTCTACGTGCTGCCGTCGTCGCCGCGCGCAGCGCGCACTGCGACTCGCACCACCCCTGGCACCGCACCGGGCTCGCCGATCGTGCAGTTCGGCTTCGCCGCGCCGCACGCGTCGAGCGTCGCGCTCGTGGGCGACTTCAACAACTGGGATCCGAAGGCGACGCCGTTGCGCGCGGCATCCACCGGCGGCGTGTGGTCGGTGGAAGTGCCGATACAACCGGGTCGCCACCTGTATGCATTCGTGGTGAATGGTACGGTCTGGCGACCGGATCCCGCCGCGCCCAAAGCCACCGGCGAAGATTTCGGCGAGCCGAACTCCGCTCTCATCGTTGCCGATCAGGGGATGCGATGACGAACCGCTCGCTCGTGCTGTTCACGGTTGCGCTGCTGTGCGCTCCCGTCGCGCTCCGTGCTCAGGATGCGCGACTCGATGCTCGTCTCGATGCGCGCACACGCGATGCGGTGGTCGCGCTGATCGACAGCGCGCGCGCGGAGGGGATTCCGAGTGAGCCGCTCGTGCAGAAAGCGCTCGAGGGCGCGAGCAAGCACGCGGATGGACCTCGCATTCTCACGGCCGTGCGCCTGCTGGCGGGCGAGCTCGGCGACGCGCGCGCGGCGCTCGGCCCCTCGTCCACGGACGCGGAAGTGATCGCAGGTGCGAGCGCTCTCCATGCCGGGATCGCACCAGCGGCGCTCTCGCGCATGCGCGCGTCGCGCACGCATGGCTCGCTCACGGTCGCGCTGGCGGTGCTGTCCGATCTCATCGCGCGCGGTGTGCCCGGCGACACCGCAACGACGGTGATCTCGGCGCTCACGGGCGCCGGTGCACCGGATGCCGAGCTGCTGCGATTCCAGCAGGGGGTAGAGCGGGACATCGCGCAGGGCGCGACTCCCGCAGCGGCCCTTGGTGTGCGCGCAAAGAGTGCATTTCCGAGCGCGGCCCCACTGCGCACACCGTAGGAATCACTATCTCAGCAGCTTGAACGCGGAGCGCTCACTTCCGCCGTACTTGTAGGCCATCGTGATCCAGAGCATCGCCATCGCCTCGAGCCAGCGCGACTGCGCCAGTGGTCCGGCATCGATCATCTCGAAGCCGAGCTGATTGCCGAGCTCCGCGACGATGAGCTTGGCCCCGGCATCGTCGCCCGCGAAAAACATCGACGCCTTCTGATCGCCGAACTCCGGCTTTGCGAAGTTTCCTGCGCCAAGTGTGTTGAAGCACTTCACCACTTTCGCGCCCGGGAGCAGCTTCGCGATCTCCTCGCCGGCCGAGGTGGTGGTGCCGAGGACGAGGCCGGAGAGATCGGGGAGAATCGGGTTCACGCAATCGATCACCGTCTTTCCGGTGAGAGGGCCGGCGGTAGCGACGGCATCCTTCACCGCGCTCCACGGAATCGCGAGGATGATGACGTCTCCGAAGGCGGCGACATCTGCCACGGTGCCGGAGCGATTACGGGGCAAGCCGCCGGCCGCCTGATTGTCGGGATCGCGCACGCCGAACCGCACATCGTGACCTTGCGACTCGAAGAGGCGGCCCAGTGTGCCGCCGACGTGTCCTGCTCCGATGATTCCCAGGCGCATCCTGTGTCCTCGAGAGTGCGAGGCGCGCGTGGACCGAAAGGGGAATCGGGACTACATCGCGCGCGTACCAGATCCGAAGTGTTCGCGGCTCGCGAACGAAGTTCAAGGACGAGCCGCTGACTGCTGAGCACGAATCGTTTGTATCCGTTAGTGTCCGTTTGTGTCCGTTTGTGTCATTCTTCACAGTTGCTCTTGCCAGCCCAGAACGGCAGAAAAGACTTGGATGAGACGACACAAACGGACACAAACGGACACGAACGGAGAAGGCGAAACGCTTTGCAGCGTTGCATTCACCGATTGAGATCACCATGGCATCGACATATTCTGGTTTGATTCGTGCTCAAGGCTGTTTCCACAGAGATGGCCATGCGTCTTGAAGGAGGAACTGAATCCACCGCCCGTTGCCCCGTGTCGCGCGCCTGAGACATTCAGTAGTTCGCTTCAAAGAGCTGTTAACGTTATTTTGAGCCGCTTAACGTACGTTTGCCTCGACAGCCTCGGTACAACTGATCACCTTTCGCGCAATGCCCGCCCGTACTCACTCCTCGACACAGCGTCCACGGTGGTTCTGGATTGCGCTCGCGATATTCGCGCTGGCGCAGTTCGACCTCGTGGCGATCGTGCCGTTCGCAGATGCAAACGAGGGGCGGAGCGCACCCGCGCACGTCGAGGCGTACGGCACCACCACGCACTATGCGCACGACGAAGCGAATTGCGCGCTGTGCGTCGCGCGGCAGCTCGTCGGCCGGACCGAGGTCGAGGTTCGGCTGCCGCTTCCCGCCGAGCATCCGATCGGCATCATCGCGAGTGTCGAGCTTGCACCGATCTCGCTCGACCGGTACTCGGTCGGATCTCCTCGCGCGCCTCCGGCTCAGCGCGAGCTCTGATCGGCGGCCGCGCTCGCGGCCCGCTCCGGCACACTACCGCCCCGGTGCGCGCGTAACTGGCGTACGCGTGCGTCTCCCGAGTTGATCCCGATCCAGAGCTGATTCGTCGACGCCGCCATGCGGCGCCGGATGCACGGTCGTATCGCATTCGAGCATGCGACCGCCGTCGTACGAGCCTGGAGAGGGATGAATATTCGGACATCATGCCATCGTCGCGCCGCGATGCAGACACGGCGCATCTGTTCATGGTCGCTCATCGGCGCACTCGCGGCGGCTCCGCTATCCGCGCAGGCGCGCGACAGCGTCGCTCCGCTGCGGATCGATCGCAATGGCGCGATCAAGGAGGCGCTCGCTCACAATCCGACGCTCGCGGTCGCGCGCGAGCAGATCGCGCAGGCGCGTGCACGTGTGACGCAGGGCTACGCGCTGCCCGAGCCGTCCATCTCCGCCGCGGTGCTCGGCGCAACGGGCTTCGCGCATCCGCACACCGCGAACGAGACGGATCTCGGAGTCGGCATCACGCTGCCATTTCCGCAGAAGATCATTCTGCGCGGCGAGGCCGCCAAGGGTGATCTCGGCAACTTCGATGAGCTCTACGTGCAGCAGCGACAGCTCGTCGCGTCGCAAACCTCGCAGGCGTACGACTCTCTGCTCGTAGCGCTCCGGCATCGCGAGGACCTGCTTGTCGCGCGAACGCTGGCCCAGGATTTCGTGAAGAAGACGCAGGCACGGTTCAATGCGGGCACGGCCGCGAAGCTGGACATAGTGAAGGGGCAGGTGGATGTCGCGCAGGCCGAGAACGATCTGATCGCCAACGAGCGCGGGATCGCGAATGCACGCGCGGGGCTCAATCGGCTGCTCGGGCGCACGCTCGGCGCTTCGATCGAGCCGGCGGACACGCTCGGCGTGCCGAACGTTCCGCCGGACTTCGACAGGCTCGAGAAGCTGGCGATGACCTATCGACCCGAGCTGCGCGGTCTGCAGCGCCAACAGGAGAGCGCGCGAGCGAACGAGCGACTCGCGCAACAATTCTTTCTCCCTGACGTCACGCTCGGGATTTCGCGCAACAACATCTACGGAGAACAGCCCACCTACACCACGTCGATCGGCATCGACGTGCCCATCTTCTTCTGGCAGCACCAGCGCGGCGAGGTCGCCGAGGCGAAGCATCGCGAGCAGGAGCTGACGGAGTCGTATCGAGATGTCACTGCGCAGGTGGGTCAGGACATTCGAAATGCGTACGCGACCGCATCGACGGCGATGCGACAGGTGCAGTTCCTCCGCGATGAGCTGGTGCCGAGTGCCGAGGAGCAGTACAAGATCGCGTCGACGAGCTATGGGCTCGGGGGCTCGTCCGCGCTCGAGGTGATCGACGCGCAGCGGACGCTGCTCGATGCGAAGAACCAATACACGACTGCGCTGGGCGCGCTCAACGATGCCGTCGCCGATCTGGAGCGCGCGACGGGCGCCCCGCTCGATTCCACGCCTGACGAGAAATCGCATGAATAAGGATTACACGATGGCGCGCGCCGCTGGCCGCCTGTCGATTCCACTCGCGCTCCTGCTCTTCGTCGGCTGCAGCGGAAAGAACGAAGCACGTGCCGCTGCCGACACGACAGCGGCGAAGAAGGGGGCGTCGGGCGTGACCAGCACCTCGCTCACGCCGGACCAGCTCGAGCACCTCAAGATCGCGCCGGTGTCGTCGGTCGCGTTTCGCCCCGAGGTGCAGACGACCGGCACGGTCGCGTTCGACGGCGATCTTTCGACGCAGGTGCTCGCGCCGATCTCGGGGCCGGTGATGCGGATTCTCGTGCAGCCAGGCGCGTGGGTGAAGCGCGGCGACGCGCTGGCGATGGTGTCGTCACCGGACTTTGCGTCGGCGGTCTCGGATTTCCGGAAGGCGCAGGCGACGGCGGTACAGACTCGCCGCGTGGCCACTCTCGACTCGGCGTTGTTCAAGAACGACGCGATCGCGCGACGAGACATGGAGCAGGCAGAGACCGATGCGGTGAGCGCGGAAGCGGATCGCGATGCGGCGCTGCAGGCGCTGCAGGCGCTCGGTGTGGATTCCGGCACGCTCTCCAAGCTGCGCAACAATCAGCCGGTGCCCGCGGCGCAAGGCGTGATCCGCGCGCCGATCGAGGGCACGGTGGTCGAGAAGCTGATCAATCCAGGGCAGCTCCTGGAGGCAGGAACGACGCCGACATTCACGATCGCCGATCTCTCGACCGTGTGGGTGATGGCGAGCGTGTTCGAGAGCGACCTCGCGTCCGTGTCTCGCGGCGACAAGGTGGACGTGGTGACGGGTGCGGCGCCTCGCCCGCTGTCGGGTACGGTCGACTATATCGAAGCACTCGTGGATCCCGCGACGAAGGCGACGCAGGTGCGCGTCGTGGTCCCGAACACGGGACATCTGCTGAAGCGCGACATGTACGTGACGGCGACGATCCACTCGTCGAAGGAGAAGCACGGGATTCTGCTGCCGGTGAGCGCCGTGCTTCGCGATGAGAACAATCTTCCGTTCGTGTTCGTGCAGCAGCCGGGAGGCGCATTCCAGCGGCGGCAGGTCACGCTCGGCTCGCGAGTGAACGACAAGTACGAGATCAGCGCGGGGCTCCACGAAGGCGAGCGTGTGATCCAGGTAGGTGGTCTTTTCCTCCAGTTCGCGCAGAGTCAATGAGCGAGCCACTTCAGGAGCATCACTTCAAGCCGTCGTTCGTCAATCGAATAGTTCGCGCATCGATCGACCAGAAGCTCATCGTGGTCTTTCTCGCGCTGCTGCTGATCGGAGTGGGCATCTGGTCGCTCAAGCGGTTG
>DASXQD010000205.1:0-3894 GCA_036493195.1 Gemmatimonadaceae bacterium
GCGTTCCGGCATCCGAGATCGTTATTCCGGCGCTGAAGGGATTCGTCTCGAGGCCTTCGTAGAGCGCGATGGGTGGTCCTGTCGTCTCGAGCTTTCGAATGCTGAACGGGAACGCGAGCAGCTTGCCGTCCGACGTGACGACGATCAGATGGCCGCTTCGCGCGTAATTCGCGTAGACACCGCGTGCCACCACGTGTGCGGCGCCTGACGGGAGCGGCATGGCCATGATCTCGTAGTCCGATGCCGCCTGTCCCTCTCGGCGTCGGCGGAACAGGAGGCCACTCGCGCCCGGAAGAACGACGGGCCACTCGGCTCCGATCTCGTGTCCGCCCTTGGGGAAGCTGTAGATGTGATCGATGTGTCCGCCGGTCGAGCGAATCCGGCTGATTCCCGAGTCCGACTCGAAGTACACGTAACCATCGCTCCCCCAGTCACCAGCGGTCGTGTTGGCGCTGTCCGTGAGCGTGAGCGGAGAGCCTCCGTCGATGGAGGTGGTGAGGACCTTTCTACCATCCTTGATGAAGCCAACCTGGCGGTCGTCCGGCGAGAAGAAGGGACTGGATGCGCCCTCGGTCCCGAGGAGCGCCGTGGGACTCAGCTGGTCCGCGCTCTTGATCATGAGACGAGTCGCGCCTTCCGAGCGACTCACGTAGATGATTTTTCGTCCATCGTGAGAGACCGCCACGTGACCGCCCAACGTGGTGGATGCGACGTTCTCATTCGGTCGCAGAAAGAGCGCATAGCGATTGAGGAACGGCGTCTCGCGCGGGCGCAGCCATCCGGACGCAGCGACCGCGAGCAGCAGCACCAGCAGCGCCGCAGCCAATATCGTCGTGCGCCGGCTCCTCCGAGGGGGCGCCGCAGCCGCCGCCGGGGCGAATGCGCTGACCGCCGAAGTAGCCGCGCCCGAGGTCGGATCGCTGATCGCACGCACGAACGCATCCGCCGTCGCGAAGCGATCCGCAGGCAGCTTCGCGAGCGCCTTGTGCACGGCGGCATCGATGTTCGGCGGAACGGATTTTCTGCGAACGGAAAGCCGCTCGGGCTCCTTCGTGACCACGGCGGCGATCACCGCCTGCACCGTCGGCCCCGTGTGCGGCGGCTCGCCCGCGAGCATCTCGTAGAGGAGACAGCCGAGGCTGTACACGTCGGAGCGAGCGTCGAGCCCGCGCTCGCCGGTTGCCTGCTCGGGGCTCATGTACCCCGGCGTGCCGAGCGAGAGTCCCGTCTCCGTCATGCGATTGCCGCCGGCGTGGCTCACGGCGAGCGCGATGCCGAAATCCGCGACCAACGCTGCGCCGTCATGAAGCAGGATGTTCTCCGGCTTGATATCCCGATGGATCACGCCGTGCCGGTGCGCGTAGTCGAGCGCCGAGCCGATCTCCTTGGCGAGGCGCACCGAATCTTCCACGGCCAGCTGATGTTCGCGAGTGAGCCGATCGCGCAGCGATTCGCCTTCAATGAGCGGCATCACGTAAAACAGGAATCCGTCCGCCTGCCCCGAGTCGAAGAGCGGGAGGATGTGCGGATGCTGCAGCGCCGCTGTCGTCTTGATCTCGGCCAGGAAGCGTTCGGCACCGATCACGGCGGCGAGCTCGGGGCGCAGCACCTTCACCGCAACGCTGCGATCGTGGCGGAGATCGTGCGCGAGATACACGGTGGCCATGCCGCCAGAGCCGAGCTCGCGCTCGAGTCGGTAGCGATCGGCGAGCGCGTCAACGAGACGAGGCGGTGCTTCTTCCATTGTCGGCTTCTCGGTGGGGGAGGCGCCAGTGCGACCCGGATAAGGTACGGCCGCCCCACCGCGCCGTCCATGACCGATTTCCCCTGCGAGACTGCCGCTCAGCGCACGATATTGACCGCCAGCGCGGGAGAGATCGACGAGGTCGTGTGCTTGTTCCCCGGGATGAAGCGCGTGCCGAGGAGAACGCCGATGGTGGGCTTCCAGCTGTACTCGATCGCCGGGGCAAAAGCGAACGAGTGGTGCGAGCCGGAATTGAGCAGAATGCTCGGCGGGTCCTGTACGCTCGAGGGATCCAGGCTATCGAAGCCGGACAGGCGCGTGTTCCAGTAGTGATTGAACTGCGCATCGAGCGCGAGCACCCAGCTGCGCGTCAGACTGTACTCGGCGGAGACTCCACTCGCGAACACTGGTCCCGGTTTCGCCGTGCCGCGAAATCCCTCGCCCGTACCGTAGACGCTGACATCATGCAGGCTCACGCTCGGCGAGAAGCTCTGCGTGAGGTTGAGGCGCATGCGAAGAATGCGGTGATTCGGAAGCCAGTAATATGACTGCGCGTAGAACGCGACTGAGCTCGTGTACGCACCGCTGCCCAGGCCGTCGCTCGGACGATGTCCCAGCCGATCATACTTGCCAGTGGGCAGTACCTGCTGAAACACCACGGCGGTGATCGGAACCCAGCCGCCCTTCCGAAAGTTCGTGAGTCGATACGTGGCCTGCAGGGTGAGATCGCCGAGTCCCATGCCGGAGCTGCTCGTGCCTTCTTCGGGCTTGTTCAAGCCAGTGGTGATGATGGAGCCGACCGTCAGCCGATCGGTGACTCCGACGAGTGCGTACGTGAGCGTGCCGAAGCCATCTTCGTGCGCGGTCTTGACATCGAAGAAGTACGGCTCGACGAGAATGTGTCCGTGCGGCAGCGTGTTCGGAGAGGCGGCGAGCATCGGGCCCGTCCACCACGCGTCGTCGAGTGATTGGTCGACGCGCGAGGAATCCGTGCGTTGCTGGGCGAGCGACGAGAGCGGAACGAGGAGGGCGATGAGTCCAAACTTCGCGAGCCGAGTGAGGCCATTCGGCATCGGTCGAACCCACCTGTTCGCCCATGAACGGCGAAGCGTGGCGGGTGTCGTGTGCCAGAGCGCTCCTCTCATGTCTCCCGCGTGTTCCGGTGCATTGCAAGCGCGCGACATCCATGCTTTCGTGCGCGCGCAAAAGTATAATCGTTGGATCGCGCGAATGCACGACTCAGCAGACATGATGAGGAGACCAAATAAAGTGCACATTGCATCCATCATCACGGCCACTTTTCACGATCGAGCTCGCGAATGAACGCGCGCGACATTCTCTTCAATCGGCTCGCGAGCCAACAGATCGCGAGCTCGACGAGCAGCAGTCCGTCGGACGTGGTCGCGCGCCTTCTCGCGATGCAGGCGCAGGACTATCGTGGTGCGCTCTGGTCGATCGGCCTGCGTCTGCCCGGCTCAACGCTCGCGGACATCGAGCGCGCGATCTTGAACCGAACGATCGTGCGCACGTGGCCGATGCGGAGGACGCTGCACTTCGTTGCGGCGACGGATGTCCGGTGGATGTTGCAGCTGCTCGCGCCGCGCGCGATCCGGGGCATGGCCGGTCGCCTGGCGCAGCTCGAGATCGACGACGCGGTGTTGGCGCGCAGCAGAAAAGCGCTCGGAAGGGCGTTCGGCGAACGCTCGCTGCTCACGCGCGAGGAGATGTACGACGTGCTCGCGCGAGCGAAGATCCCAACCGCGAATCAGCGGGGCATCCACGTCATCTCGAGACTCTCGCAGGAGGCGCTGCTGTGCTTCGGCCCGCACCGCGAGAACGCGCCGACGTTCGCGCTCATGGACGAGTGGATTCCGCAGTCGCGAGATCTCGATCGGGACGAGGCGCTCGCGCAGTTGACGTCGAGATATTTTCGCGGTCACGGACCCGCGACCGTCCGCGATTTCGCTTGGTGGGCGGGCATCACGCTCGGCGACGCGCGCGCCGGTGTCGCGATGTCGGGTGCGGAGCTCCGGGAGGAGAGCGTGGATGGCACAAGCTACATCGTGTCGCGGAACGGCGAGGAGGTGAGCCCCGCTGCGAAGCAACGAGCGCGCGGGCTCTTCCTGCTCCCCGGCTTCGACGAGTTCATG
>DASXQD010000206.1:0-7415 GCA_036493195.1 Gemmatimonadaceae bacterium
GCTTGGTATGATCGTGCAGCACGGAGACGATCGCCATCGGCTCGCCGCGCGTATTCATGATCTTCCCCGACACGACTTCCACCGGCAGCACCGCGCCGGAGGCCGGCTGCGTCAATCGCATCTGCTCGCGCCGCGCGTTCGCGAGTCCAATGGTGAAATCGGAGATGAACGTCGTGAACTTGGTGTCATTGCCGCGCACCGCAGCTGCCCGCGCGTGATTGTCCGCGTGCGCATCGAACTGAAAGAGCTCCTCCGCCTGCGGATTCATGAGGATGATGTTCGACCGATCATCCGTCACGAGGATCGGGTCGGCGACGTTTTCGAGAATCAGATTGAGGCGATCGCGCTCGCGCGTCGCATCGATCTCGGCCAGCCGGCCGCGCTGTACCTGTCGCTCGAGCTCCGCCACTGCCCGACGCAGATCTGTCACGTCGCGCAGCACCGAGACGAACGCGCCCTGCCGCGACGATTCGTGCAGCGGGTGCGCGAGCACCTCGAAGAGCAGATCGTTGCCTTCGTCGGGATCGACGAGGTTCAGCTCGCGCGCGCCACCCTGCGCGCGCGGGCCGCCGATCACCGATCGCGAGAGATACGACGTGAAGAGGAGGTTGTTGATCTCGACCGCGCGGCGACGCCCCTCGGAATCCATCTCGCCAGTCGAGAGCAGATGTTCCGCGCGCCGGTTCTGCACGACGATGTCGGTGGCGGCGTCCGTGATGACGATCGGATCGGGAAGCGAGTTGATGATCGTCGTCAGCAGATCACGCTGTTCATCGAGACGCTCGGCCGAGTGGCGATAGCGCTCCATGTGCTGCGTGCGCGCGAGCACGGGTCCGGCAAGTAGAGCGGCGCCGGCCAGGGCGTCCGCGTTGATGTGCATACTCGCGCCCTCGAGCAGGATTGCGGCAAAGGGCGCGTGTCCGATGCGGCGCCGTCCCTCCGCAGCGGTGAGCTGTGGCAGCTGACGACAGGGCGTCGGCACCGCGGCGCGCAGACGCTGCTCCGTCATGATCGGTGGCGCTCCCTTCTGCTGCGGCTGCGGAAAGGGGAGAATCAAACACTCGTCGAACGGCAGCGCGGCCTCGCGTCCGCCTCGCTCACACACGAGCGGCGTGAGCGACAGCGCCGAGTACGCGAGCGGATGCGATTCGTGCTCCGCAGTGAACCGCAGCGCTGGAGCATCCTCCTTGTCATAGCCCGTGCTGGCCGACAGCACGAGTGCGGAGCCGTCATCATCGAGCGTGAAGAGAAGCGCGCGCGAGGCGCCTGCGAACTTCGCGAGCTGTTCACAGACGAACTGCGCCGCCGTCGCGAAGTCGGGAGCCTCCGCGATCACCGACAGAAATTCGGCCACGCTGTCGCCACCGAGTGTCACGGCGGCCGCGGCCGGGGTCAAATCATGCGCTGAGCTCGACAATGCGGCGCTTCAACTCTGCATTTTCGACCTGCATTCGTGCGAGCTCCATTTCAAATCCGGATGAGACCTCGCGCGGTCGCGATACGGGGCCCGTGATGCCGACGGCCTCGGAATATTTCAGATAGGTGTCGATGGACGCGACGACGATGCGCGCCTCGACGGTCACGAGATCGATGCCAACCAGCGACACGCGCACCCATGCGTCGATGACGATTCCTTTATCGAGAACTCGATCGAGGACGTCAATGAGCGAGCTGCCGCTCGGAGAACGCTCAACGGCCATTTAAACTGGCTCCGGGGAAGAGGTGGTAGGGGTGGACACTTCGGGGCCGCCAACGATTCGTTCAAGTTGGCGCTCGATGTGCGCCAGCCGATCGTCCAATGCGGGCGACATCATTACCGCCACGTTCGATGTGAGACGTGGGTCATGACGCCACCAGTTGAGTCCAATCTCCTCCGCCTTGTCGATGGAGCACACGAGCAGACGAATCTGGATCGTGAGCAGCTCGACGTTCGCAAGGTTGATCTTGATGTCGCCGGCAATCACGAGGCCCTTGTCGAGCACCCGGTCGAGAATGTCGACGAGGCCGTGACTGCGTGTGGGAGAGACGAGGTCTGCCAATCAATGCTCCGTGCGGCGCCTGACGCGCGTTAACGTAATCGGCCCAACGGCCCAAGGTCGATCTCCAGCTCTTCATCAGAGAGGCCGAACACGGTCTTCAATTCGCGAAGCCGTCCGTCGAGAGAGAGCAGTGCCAGCCCGAGCCGCTCGACTTCTTCGTCGCTCAGCGAGCCGCCATCCATTCGTCTGACCGCCTGATGTTCCAGGACCTTACGAAGCACTTCGATGATGGTCAAGACGAGCTTCGCCAAACCCTGCTCGACGCCTTCAGGGGTCGCATCGATTCGTGCCGGAAGCGCATTGGCGATCGCGCGCAGATCGACGTCGAGCGTGTCGTCGACCGGCTGCGCTCGTTCATCGGTCGACGCGTTCTCAGCCAATCCGTACCGCCGCGAAAGAGTAGGCCGCACCGGGTCCTCGCACCACAATTCGCAGCTCGGGATCCGCGGAGGCGGCCTGCAAACTTACCGCCCGTACATAACGCTCAATATTCTCGCGCGCAACGAGGTGCGCGCGAGCTGCCAACACTGGAGGAGCGGGGCCATCCACCACTCGCTCGGCGACGGCCAACTCGCCGAGCACCTGTGAGGCGGATTGCGCCAACTCCGAGGCCTTGTCGCGCAATATCCGTTCCGCATGAACCTGGTTTCGAATTCGCCGAAGATGCGCCCGTCCGGGCCCGCGACTCTCACTCGGGTCTTCATCCTCGTCTACTCCGGCCACGCCCGAAGCTGCGACGAGTAAGCTCATCTCCACGCGACCCTCAACCAGCACCATCGCCTCGTCCAGCGAATCCGCGTTTCGCTCGAGCGCCGCGCCGAGCGAGGCATCGTCGGCATGCAGACGTCCGAAAAGCGAGGGTATGACAGAGTACTGAGCCGCGAGGGCCTCGCGCAGCACTGCATCGTGCTCGCGAAGCCGCTTCGGCGTCGCCTCCAGCGTTTGCGCTGAGACGTCGGACACCCACGCGCAGCGCGCGTCGATCATGAGAGTGCGTACAGGCTGCCCATCGAGCCCACGCAAGGATGATTCGGGCGCTGCATGCGCATTCAACACACCGTACAGATGCACCGGCATCACTCGGCAGGCTCGATCGATTTTCGCGCCAGGCGCTCCACCGCGACGAGTAACAGGCGCAGATCCACCCGAACGAGATCGACGCCGGCGACCGCGATCGTCACTTCACCGGTGATCACCACTCCCTTGTCGAGCACACGGTTGATCAGGTCGCTCAAGATGAGGGGTTCGTCCTCATCGTCCTCGATCAGCGAGCGGGAATCCGCCTCTGCGTGCCTCAGCTCATCCATCCTGCGCCTCGGCGCTCTCGCGCGCGAAGTGATACGCCGGCCACGGTCCCGTGAAGTCGACACGAAAGCCCGCAGACGCGCGCAGCGCGATGAGCTCCGAAAGCGCGCGCCGAAACTCGTCCAGACGCTCGTCGTCCACGAGAAAGCTCGCATTCAGTATGGCGGGTTGCACGTTCCCGCTCCGAGCTTCGGCAGCCGCGATCGCAGCGGGTAACGGCTCACGCACCGATGCGCGCGCGAGCGGCGAGAGCGCTCGATACGTCGATTGCGCTATATCGCCGCTCACGCGTCTGAGCTCCGTGCGGCGCGCCTCATCCAGTTTGCGCTGCAAGAGATACCGCTGTCCCGGTGAAGCACGCTCGGCGCTGTCCTCCAGCTCTCGAATGTGCGGACTCAAGTCCGACAGCGCGGCAGTGAGAAGAGCGTCGTCCCGGTAGACGCGCACCGTGTACTCGCGCGCTCCACGCAATCGCGCGAACAGCCGTCTCAGCTCATCGCGACGCTCGACGAGCATCGCGCGAATGGCCGCCTCGTCGCGAAAGAGCGAGAAGATCGGGAGCGGGATGACAGGCGCGGCGTCCGCGGCGGCTGTCACTACGCGATCGTGCGCCTCCGCTCGCGGTGCGAGCCATTCCAGTTGCCCTACGCGCGACTCGACCTGATCCGGTGCGTAGGTCGCAGCGTCGACCTCCGAAACGAGAACGGCCGTCGGCTGCGGGTGCACCTCAGTGGAGTCGCTCACGAGGGCGACGGGCGCTGCATCGATGCCCGCCATGCGATGCAGATGGTGCGTGACGACCTCCCGCTCCGCGGGAAGCGACACGATGGCATACGCGTACAGCAACGGCGGCACGGTCATGGAGGCGAGGCGCGAAGTAACGAGAAACGTGATCCTGCTGCCAACGCCGGTTGGGCATCCGAAGTCATGCGTTCACGTCGGATGCTGCGCACCATGTGTCGGCCCACTGCCGGATCGCGCTGATGCCGCGCGGCGACGGCTGTGTCTCGAATGCAACAAGCTGCGCCGCCGTCGTCGCCGCTGGAAGGGGGAGCCGCGGAAGCGACGCGCCCGGTGCGATGCGATTCCAGATCACGCCTCTGATCTCGAGGCCCAGTGCGCCCACGGCGTGGGTGAGGCGGCGTGTCTCGAGACGCACGAGCGGCTCATCGAGGGAAACGGCGATCAGCGACGCGCGCGCGGGATCGCGCAGCAGCTCGCCGACCGCGCGGATCCGCTTCGCGAGCGCGAGCAGATCCGCGCCCACGTCGCCCAACGCGCCGAGCTCGCGATAGCGGAGCACGAGTCGCATCAGCTGGTGAGTCCAGTCGAGCGCGATTGTGGGCATCTCGAGCAAGCGGAGCAAGTGTCCCGTTGGCGCAGGATCGACGATCACCCGAGCGAATCGCTGCTCGCCCACCGCATCGGCGATCGCGGCCAGCGCATAGAGCTCGTCGATTCCGGGCGGAGCGAGCGCGAGCAGGTCGCGAACGATGCGCCGATCCGCGCTCGTGTCGATCGCATGAGCCGAGAGGGCGTCGAACAGCGCATCCGCGCGCTCAGCATAGCTGGCGCGCAGGCGCTCGAACGCGGCGCTCGCGTCGGCCTGTCGCGCGAAGAGTCCGGGCGCGCCCGCTACCTCCACCTCGTCGTCGCCGATCGGCTGCGCGAGCGCATCCGCGAGCGACGGCGCGGGATCGGTGGACACGAGCAGCACGCGCGCTTCGAGAGTCGGTTCGGCCACCGCGAGCGCAAGCGCGCACGCGACAGTCGTCTTGCCGACGCCGCCTTTGCCGCCGACTATCGTGAGCACGCTCAGCGGCGAAAGGTTCGAGATGTCGCGCGCGCTCCGACCCGGCGTCGCAGCCGGCGCACGCGATGCGATCGGCGCCCTCGGCAAATCGCCAGACAGCGCGTCGTCGCTCATTCGCGCGCCCCACTCGCGCGCTCCATCTATTCCGAGCGCCACCGCTCTCCGCTCCACGCGCCACCATGGCACACCTGGCGTCACGCCTCGCAACTCGGTGATCGAGTCGGTGGCCTCGCGCGAGCGGTGGTCGGCATCGCTGGCGTTGACGACCACCGCTCCCACGGCGATGCCGCGCTCCGCCAGCGCCTGCGCGTATCGCACGGTCTCGGAGAGCACCACCGGCTCCTCCCGCGTCACGAGCACCGCCGCGCATCGCGCGCGATCGCCGAGCGTGCGCGTGAGCGAAGCGACGCGCGCGCGCATGGCCGTGAGAAACGCATCGGCGTCATCCGCGCGATAGCGGCGCATGAGCGTACGCACCATGAATCGATGCTTGTCCTGCATCGCGTCGAGCAGCGCCAGGAGCAGCGTGAAGCTGCGCGGCAGGTCGAGCAGCCGCAGCGTGTGGCCGGTCGGCGCGGTATCGACGATCACGCGCTGCCACTGATCATCGGTCGAGAGCTCCGCCAGGCGCAGCAGCGCCATCGTTTCGTCGACGCCGGGAAGCGCGCCGTCCACGAGCGACGCGACGTCGCCGCGCTCGAGATAGGTGCCACGATCGATGATCGTGACCAGTACCTCGCGCCAGCGCTCCAGAAATCGGTCGCGCTCCACTGCTGCATCGAGCTGGAATGCGGAGAGATGCGCGGCGCCCTGGATCGGAAGTGGATCAGCGCCGAGGGCGGTGCCCAGGGCATCGCTCAGTGCGCGCGCGGGATCGGTGGAGAGCACGAGTGTGTTCGCGTCGCGATCCGCAGCCGCGATCGCGAGCGCCGCCGCGCTGGTGGTCTTGCCAACGCCACCCTTCCCGACCACGAGCACCCAAGGCGGAAGCTGGTCGAGAAGCGCGGCGGCGCCGCTCACGCGTCCTCGTCGCCCCCGCTCTCGGGGTCCGCGCTTTCCGATGGGCGAGCCATGCGCACCGGACCGCCGGCGGTGCCCATGCCGAGTCGCTCGCGCCACTCGCGGATGTCGCGCAACTGGCGCATGAGCGCCGCCTCCTGCACGACGTAGTCATCATCGTCGATGTCGCCGAGCTCGAGGCGCATCTGGAGCTCCATGAGCGACTCCTTCACCGGCGTGTCATCGACCAGCTCGTCCTCGACCACGCGCTGCACCTTGCCCAGGGTCCACTTGATGCCGGCCACGGGCCCGGTGACCGGCCAGAAGACGATCGTGCTCAGAAGTCCCACGCTCGCCTCCGCGCGCTCAGCTGGCTTTTTCGAGTTTCAGCTTGAAGTTGACGAAGTTGTACGGCGGCCACGGCCCGGTGTACTTGAAGGTGAGCAGATCTTCGTACTTGCGGCTCACCTCGCGCACGCGCTCGTCGAACTCCTCGCTTCGGCCGCGGTCCACGAGGAAGGCAGCGTTCAGGATCATGCGATCGCCGATCACCTTGTTGCTGCGACTCGCGACTGCCACCGGTTTGAGTGCGTCGTGCACCTCGGATACGTAGCCGTTTCCCGTCTCCTCGAGCGCGGCTTCGATGAGACGCCCGAGCTGCATGCGCGCGAAGTACGTCGACGACGCGGCGTTGCGAGTGATCTCGTCCTTGAGGCGGCGGATCTCGTCATTCGAGCTCTCGATGTTCGCAACCACCTTGTCGCGGTCCCACAGAATCTTGAGACCGAACTCGATCTTGTCGCGCATCTTGTCGAGAACATCTGTGAACGCCTCGTACGTGGACCGCAGCAGCTCCGACACATCCTCTTCCGAGCGGAACACGGTACCAAACGACATCGGGATCACGGTGAACTCGCGCATCACGGTCTCGTTCACGAACTCGTGGGCAAGGACGTTCTCGCGCGTGGGATCGTAGATCACGATCGGCGTGTCGCTCACTACCGCGGCAAGGTCGCTGTGGTGAACGGTGTACACGCGGCGATGGCCTCCGATGCCGATCTCGCCGAAGCTGCGCTCGTGCTCCTGCCGAATGATGCAGTACACGTACTTCCCGCCCTCCTCGGCGCCCCCCGCCTCCGCAGAAGCGGAACCGGCCGGGGCATGACTCGGACTGTACTCGGCACCTCGAGAGCTCGTGACAGGAGCAGTCGTCGCGCGGCTGTTTTCGATGGCGTCGGACATGTCGCTCATGTGGTTGG
>DASXQD010000207.1:0-6751 GCA_036493195.1 Gemmatimonadaceae bacterium
GTTGCTAATTGGGTTCGCGCCATGAGCCCGCCACAATGCGTGGCACCTCGGCCGGGCTACCTTGTAGCATTGACCGCTATTCTTTTGCGAGGACCATGTGGGCTGACACGCTCCAGATGCTCGAGCAACAGCACTTCCTGCGGCTCCTCGTCTGGGGTGCCGCTAGCGTGCTCATCGGTGGCGGCCTGCTGCTTCTCTTCCGCCTCGCTCGAATCAGGGCGCCGCTCGCCACCCACTTTGCCGCGCAATGCGCCATTTGGGGCGCTGCCGCTCTCCTCTGGGGTGGGTACAACTATCATCGCGTGCCTCTGCGCGACTACGAGGCCGCCGCCTCACTCGCGCGCACGCTCTGGCTCGTCATTGCGCTCGAAGCCGGAGCGATCGTCCTCGGCATCACCTTCGCGTCCTTCGGCTGGACATTCGGCAAGCGAATTGGGTCCGTCGGTACGGGCGTCGGCGTCGTGCTGCAGGCTGGCGCCCTGCTCTTTCTCGATCTCATCCTCGTGCGCGCCATTCACATCTGAGTGTGCTTTCGGCTTCATGCAGCCCGCGGTAACTTTGCGCGCCTATGGATGGCTACTCCGATCCCATCAATCACGCCTTCGCCTTCGCCGCGAAGCACCACGATCAGCAGGTGCGAAAGGGGACGCGCTATCCATATCTGACCGCGGCGCCCAATCTCGCGGTGATTCTCGCGCGGTACGATCAGGATGACTCCACGCTCGTCGCCGGAATTCTGCACGACGTGGTGGAGGACTGCGTACGGGATGGCTATACGGCGGAGATGCTGAATCGCCGCATCGGCGACAAATTCGGAGAAGAGGTGCTCTCGACGGTGCTCGCAGTCATCGAGCGACGATACGATGACGAGGGGATCGAGCTCTCACATCTCGAGCGCAAGGAAGATCTTCTCGAGCGGCTCTCCCAGGCAGGGGACCAGGCGCGCTGGATCGCCGCTGCCGATCAGCTGCAGTCCGGTGGAACGCTGCTCGCCGATCTCCGTCGCACGGACTTTCCCGAGGCTGTGTGGTCGCGATTCACGGCCGGGCGCGAAGCGACGATCCAATGGTACCGGCGGCTGTACGAGCGGCTCGTCGAAGTCGGGTTCGACTTCCCGATTATGGATGAGCTGCACGAAGTCGTGCGCTCACTAGAGCACTACGCCGGCGCGGGCGCCCGCTCGGGGTAGGTACGCGCGACATAGTCTTCGAGAATCGCGAGGAACTCGGGGACGATGTTGTCTCCCTTGAGCGTGAGCTTGAGCTTCCCGTCGACGTACACTGGCGCCTTCGGCTCCTCGAACGTTCCCGGAAGCGAGATCCCGATGTTCGCGTGCTTCGATTCGCCAGGGCCGTTCACGATGCAGCCCATCACCGCCACTCGCATCTCTTCCACGCCGGGATGCCGCGCCCGCCACACGGGCATTTGCTCCCGCAGGTACGATTGGATGTCCTCCGCCATGTGCTGGAAGAACGTGGAGGTCGTGCGTCCACATCCCGGGCACGCCGTCACCTGCGGCGTGAAGGAGCGCAGCCCGAGCGACTGAAGGATCTGCTGCGCGACCAGCACCTCCTCGGCCCGATCGCCATCGGGCTTCGGCGTGAGCGACACCCGGATCGTATCCCCAATGCCCTCGGCGAGAAGAATCGACAGCCCCGCGGTGCTCGCAACGACGCCCTTCGTGCCGAGCCCGGCTTCCGTGAGCCCCAGGTGCAACGGGTAGTCGCAGCGAGCCGCGAGGCGACGATACACCTCGACGAGATCCTGCACGAGCGACACCTTGGCCGATATGATGATGCGATCGTGCGCGAGTCCGACCTCCTCGGCCACGAGCGCCGAGCGAAGTGCGCTCTCGAGCATGGCCTCGATGTAGACGTCGTGCGCGTCGAGCGGCTCAGAGCGTCGCGCGTTGTCGTCCATCATCGAGGTGAGCAGATCCTGGTCGAGCGAGCCCCAGTTCACGCCGATGCGTACTGGCTTGCCGTTCGCGACCGCTATCGAGACGATCGTACGAAAGTTGTCGTCGCGACGCTTGCCGCCGACGTTGCCCGGGTTGATCCGGTACTTGGCAAGCGCACTGGCGCACTCGGGGTACTTCGCGAGCAGGAGATGCCCGTTGTAGTGAAAATCGCCGATGATCGGGACGTCGACGCCGAGGTCGGAAAGTCGCCGCACGATCTCGGGGACGGCAGCCGCCGCAGGCTCGTTGTTCACCGTCACGCGAACGAGCTGCGATCCGGCAGCGGCGAGCGCTGCCGTTTGCGCAACCGTGTGCTCGACGTCGGCGGTATCCGTGTTCGTCATCGATTGCACGACGATGGGATGCGCGCTGCCGACGGGAACATCGCCGATCATAGTCGTGACGGTGCGGCGGCGTGGGGCGAAGGGCATGCCGAAAGATAAGGAGGACGAAGCGATCGTACACGCGTGCGCTGGCAATCCGAGCGGAACAGCGTAGACTATGCGTGTTCCATCCTACGAACCGCGATCCTCGATGATGGAGTGCACATGATGGACGATCTCGACCAGCCGCCTCGCGCCTACACGACTGCCGATGTGGCGTCGCAGCCGGAGCCGACGCGGAAGCGCATGGGATGGAGGCGGAAGGCGACGCTTTCGATCGTGGCCCTGCTCGTTGTCGCTGTGCTCGGATTCGCTGCCTACGTGTGGACCTCTCTGCACTACACGTATTCCTCCGGCGACCGTGCCGGCTTCGTACAGAAGTTCTCGAAAAAGGGATGGCTTTGCAAAACCTGGGAGGGCGAGATTGCGATGGCGAATCTCCCGGGAACTCAGCCGCAAGTGTTCGAATTCTCGGTTCGCAACGATTCGATCGCGAACGCGATCACGAAATCGATGGGGCAGCGGGTGGACCTCACCTACTCGCAGCATCGGGGCGTGCCGACGCACTGTTTTGGGGAGACCGAGTACTACGTCACCGGAATTCGCCCGGCGTCGCAATGAGTGCATTTTCGCCTTACGACACCTTGGTGGGCAGTTAAGCCGTTCAGGGCGGCCTCAACCGGTATGTACTAAGTTGCTATTGCGGCGCGCGCCAGGTGAGCATATCTTTTTTTCGGCACCACCCGTTCGCGAACATGCAGACCCGGGCGGAATACTTGCCTTGGGTCTTTTTTTATGTTCGTCAATGGATGAGGCTGACGCGGTCGCACACAGGCGCGCGTCACGGCAACATTTGTCAGGGTCAGCGCTTCCGCCCCCTGTACAAAATCATATCAGGAGTTGGAAATGCGTGTCACTGGCAAAGTGAAGTGGTTTAATGACGCCAAGGGTTTTGGCTTCATTACCCCGGACAACGGACAGAAGGATTGCTTCGTGCACTACAGCGCCATTCAGGGCAACGGGTTCAAGACGTTGGCTGAAGGCGATGCCGTGGAGTTCGAGATCGTCGAGGGTCAGAAAGGCCCCGCCGCCGAGAACGTGACGAAGCGCTAAATTCTTCGCTTCACTACCACGAATGGGGCGTCACTCGCGAGAGTGGCGCCCCATTTTCGTGGGAAGCTAGACCAATGTCCTGCGCGCACTCTCGATTTGGGCCCGAACTGCTTCCGGTCCTGTGCCGCCCTCGGTCTCGCGGCGCTCCACGCTCGCTACAGCCGAGAGTGCGTCGAATACATCGTGCGCGAAGCTGGCATGCGCTGCCTTGAATGTCTTCAAGGGTAATGCATGCAGCTCTACGCCTGATACTTCGCACTGGCGCACGAGTGCGCCCACGGCCGCGTGCGCCTCGCGAAAGCTCGTCCCTTTGGCAACGAGGTAATCGGCGAGATCAGTTGCCATCATGCTGCTCGTGAGCGCGGCCTTCATCCGCTCCGGACGGAACGTGATCTCACCGAGTGCACCCGCCACACCCGGAAGAACGAGCAACACGGTGTCCACCGCATCGAACAGCGCACGTTTGTCGTCCTGCAGATCCTTGTTGTAGCCGCTCGGCAATCCCTTGAGCGTTGCGAGCAGCGAGGTGAGATCGCCGAGCAGGCGACCGCCGGAGCCGCGTGCGAGCTCGAGCGCATCCGGGTTCCGCTTCTGCGGCATCATGCTCGAGCCCGTGGTGAACGAGTCGCCGAACTGCACGAAGCCGAACTCGCTGGTGCCGAACAGAACGAGATCTTCGGCGAGGCGGGAAAGGTGGATCGCGAGCATCGATAGCGTGAACAGCAGCTCCGCCACGAAGTCGCGGTCGCTCACGGCGTCGATGCTGTTGGGCGAGAGCTGAGCGAAGCCGAGGCTGCCTTGGAGGAGCACGCGCGAGATCGGGAAGGCGCACCCGGCAACCGCGCCCGAGCCAAGGGGGAGCACCGCCGCAGCGCGAGCGGACGATGAGAGGCGCGCGCGATCGCGATCGAGCGGCCAGAAATGCGAGAGCATCCAGTGCGCCGCGAGTACCGGCTGGGCACGCTGCATGTGTGTGTACGCGGGCATGAGCACGTGCGCCTGAGCGAGCGCCTCAGCATGCGCGAGCATGACGTGCTGCAGATCGCGCACGGCGCCGTCCAGCTCCAAGCACGCATCCATCGACCACATGCGCGTAGCGGTCGCGACCTGGTCGTTGCGGCTGCGTCCCGTGTGCAGCCTGGACGCAACGTCGCCGATCTCCTCGTGGAGCAGACGATCGATGAGAGTGTGCACGTCTTCGTCGGAGGCGGCGGGCTGCGCACCGGCGCGCAGACGAGCGGCGACGGCATCGAGTCCGTGCTCGAGAGCCAGACTTTCCTCGACGGTGACCACACCGGCGCTCCAAAGTGCGATGGCCCAGGCTTTCGAGAGTCGGATGTCGAAAGGCCAGAGACGAAAGTCGACTTCGATCGAGCGGTTGAGCGCGTCGAGGGCCGGTGCGCTTTCGCCGGCGAAACGACCGCCCCAGAGCTTGTGCGCGGATGCGCCCACGAGCTTGAGCGCGGTCACGCGACCGCCATTTCGAGCGGCATGGTGACATCGATGTCTGGCGCCGCCTCGGGTGCGGCGCGACGCTCGAGGTCCTTGAGCGCGCGCACACGCTGCGAGAGTCCGTAGAGGCGAATGAAGCCGGCTGCGTCGCTCTGCTCGTATACATCGTCCTCGCCGAAGGTGACGAAACGCTCGTCGTACAGCGCCTCCGCGCTTTCCCGACCGGCGATCGTGACGGATCCCTTGAACAGGCGCAGCGTGATCGTGCCGGTGACTCGCTGCTGCGTCGCATCTACGAAGGCGTCGTAGGCCTCGCGCTCCGTGGTCCACCAGCGGCCCTCGTACACGAGGTCTGCGTAGCGAGGCGCGATCAGGTCTTTTGCGGAGAGGGTGCGTCGATCGAGCACGAGCTGTTCGAGCTCGGAGTGCGCGAGCTGCAGCAGCGTTCCGCCCGGTGTTTCGTAGATGCCGCGGGATTTCATTCCGATCAGGCGATCTTCGACGAGATCGATACGGCCGATGCCGTGCCTGCCGCCAATCGTGTTGAGCTTCTCGACCAGAGCGACGGGAGCGAACGGCTGGCCATTGATGGAGACGGGAGTTCCGGCATGAAAGCCGATGGTCACGTCTTCCGGAGAGTCCGGCGCGCTCGCCGGATCGGTGGTCAGCAGAAAGAGATCAGCCGGCGGGACGGCGTTCGGGTTCTCGAGAATGCCGCCCTCGTGCGACACGTGCCAGAGATTGCGATCGCGCGAGTAGATCTTGGCGGTCGTCGCGGACACGGGAACGTGGTGCGCGGCCGCGTAGGCGAGTGCATCCTCGCGGCTTCGGATGTCCCACTCGCGCCACGGCGCGATGACCGGCAGATCGGGAGCGAAGGCCGCGTAGGTGAGCTCGAAACGCACCTGATCGTTTCCCTTGCCCGTGCATCCATGCGCGAGCGCGTCCGCGCCGACCGCGCGGGCGACGTCGACCTGACGCTTCGCGATGAGCGGACGCGCCATCGAGGTGCCGAGGAGATATTTGCGGCCGTAGATCGCACCGGATCGGAGTGTGGGCCAGATGTAGTCGGTGACGAACTCCGCGCGCATGTCCTCGACGAAGCATTCGTCGGCGCCGGAGGCGATCGCCTTGGCGCGAACGCCATCGAGCTCGTCGCCCTGCCCGATGTCGGCCGCCACGCACACGATCTCGGCGTCGTACCGTTCGCGCAGCCAGGGGACGATGATGGAGGTGTCGAGGCCACCCGAATAAGCGAGCGCGATCTTGCGAATCATGCCGTCTCCGCGATGAAGAATAAATATGCGATGATGCTGCATATTTAACGGATCGGTGCCGGCATTGTCAAGGAGAGCCGCCCAGGTCAGACCGCGGTCGGACCTGCCACGGATTTGAGCCGCTTGATGACCTTTTCCATGGCGGTCGTGGAGCGGCAGACGATCAGGACGGTGTCATCGCCCGCGATGGTGCCCATCACTTCGGGCCACTCTTCGGCATCGAGCGCGACGCCGATCGGCTGCGCGCCCCCCGGCAGTGTGTGCAACACGATGAGCTCGCCCACTCCATCGATTGCGGTGTACAGCGGCGGAAGCAGTGTCTCGAGAGGAGGGCGCGCGTCCGTATCCTCGGTCGTGATGGCGTAGCGGGAGCTGCCGCCCTGGTAGGGGATTCTGGAGACGCGCATCTCGCGCAGGTCGCGGGAGAGGGTAGACTGCGTGACGTCCCATCCCCGATGCCGGAGCTGTTTGCGGAGCTCCTCCTGATTCTCGATCGCGCGGGAATCGATGATCCCGCGGATCGCTGCCTGCCGATCTCGTTTATTCGCCATGGCGGAGAATAGCGC
>DASXQD010000208.1:0-1767 GCA_036493195.1 Gemmatimonadaceae bacterium
ATCGCGCGTCTGGGCAATGCGCCGGTCACGCTTCGACGAGCCGCCGCAGCCTACCGTGAGGCGGTCGAGCGCGATTCGATGTTCGCGATCGCCTGGAGCGCGCTCGGGCAGATGTACAGTAATTTGTACTTCAATGGTGCGCCTCTCCCGAGCGTCGGCGACTCGGCGGACAAGGCGACCGCGCGAGCGCTCGAGATCGCGCCGCATCTGGCGGAGGCACATGCGGCGAGGGCCGCCTACTACTCGCTCGTCCAAACGGACAATCAGCGTGCGCTGGTGGAGGGTGAAAAGGGATTGCGAGAGGGCGAGAGCGCCGCAACGCTTTACATCATTTCGCTGATCGAAGAATCCGCGGGAAAGTGGGATTCGGCCGTCGCGCACTCGGCGCAGGGCCTCTCATTGGACCCGCGAGATCCAAACACCCTCGCCCGCGCGCTGCAGATCAAGCTCTGGACTCGAGACATTCCCGGCGCGCGATCGATGGCCGATCGTGCGCTCGCGCTGTCGCCGGGCAACGTGCAAATGGCGCAGCAACGAGCCGTCCCCGAGCTCCAGGCCGGGGATTTGCTTGCAGCGCGTCGGCTGCTCGCCGGTGCTTCGCCGCAAATCGATCAGCGCGCACTGATCGCTTTCACGGCGGAGTACTACGACCTGGGTTACGTTCTCGACAGCGCGCAGGATGCCGCTTTGTTTGCCATGCGGCCCGACATGTTCGACTCGGACACCGCCACATGGGCAATCGTGCTGGCCCAGCAGTACTATATTCGCGGCGACCCGGTTCGAACTCGCGCGTATGCCGATACCGCGCTGAAGTATTTCACGATGGAGGTGCAACTCACTCCGCTCGACGATCAGCGACACACGTTCCGCGGACTCTCGCTCGCGTATCTCGGCCGGTACAACGAGGCGATTGCCGAAGGAAAACGCGGAATGGCGCTTCGGCCGGTGGACCGGGATGCCGTCTATGGACCCTACGCGGTTCACCAGCTGGCGCGAATCTACACCTTGGCCGGGCAACCCGAGCGTGCCATCGATCTTCTGGAAGGAGTGTTGAAGAAACCGTACTACTTGACGCCCGCCTGGCTCCGCATCGATCCGAGCTTCACGCCACTCCGCGGAAACCCGCGCTTCGAAAAACTCGCCGGGTCAGCGAAGCCGGTCGCGTAGTCGGTCCGTTTTCAGGCGCGATGCACGAACTTCGCGCGCAACGCCCGCTCTCCGATCGCCGAGAACACCACCGCGCGCGTCCCCTTCTGGCGCGCGGCCCAGCGTAGAGCGAAGAAGCGTTCGAGCAGCGCGGCGCCGAGCGCGCCCGCGAGATGCGGGCGCCGCACGCTCCAGTCCAGGCACGCGAGGCAGAGCGGACGCCGGCGGCTTCGCATCGCGCCGAGATCGACGCCGAGCTTCTCCGCGAAGCGCTCCCCGCTGTCCGTGAGCGTGAGCTCCCTGCCGTCGCCGCGCACGCATCCCTGCTGGCGCAGGCTGTCGTAAACGAGCACACCGAGCTCGCCTGCCAGATGATCGTAGCACACGCGCGACTTGCGCATGGCCGGATCCGCGGGACCCGAGTCCACGTGCACCGCGCCGAGCCGGTGCGCGAGCCCGACGAGATTCTCGATCACCGATCCCACCTCGTGATTCGCCAGCCGGAAATATCGATGGCGCCCCACATCCTCCACGGCGACGAGCCCCGCGGAGACGAGCTTCGAAAGATGTGAGCTCGTGGTGGGCTTGCTCACGCCGGCCGCACGCCCGAGCTCCGATGCC
>DASXQD010000209.1:0-3660 GCA_036493195.1 Gemmatimonadaceae bacterium
CGCCAGGAGCTCAAGCAGCGCGTGCTCGATGAGCTCGAGAAGGGCGAGCGCAAGTTCCTGATCGACTTCAGTCAGACCGGCTACATCGATAGCTCCGGCCTCGGCGTGCTGGTGTCGCTCTCCAAGAAGATCCGCGAGCAGGGCGGAGAGCTCCGTCTCGCCAACCTCAACGACGATTTGAAAACGCTCTTTGAGCTCACCAAGCTCGACACCCTCTTCCAGATCTCCGACACGAGGGAACGGGCGCTGGAGACATTCTGAGCGAGCTCCCCGGCGAGCCTCGCCTGACTGCGAGCAACTCACCGCGGTTCTTCCCCGAGCGCGTGCACATTGCGCTCGAGCTCGAGATTCCGAGTGATGTACGCTACATCGAGCGCGTGGTGGAGATCGTCGCAATGCAATGCGCGCAGTTCGCGTATCCTGCACGCCAGCGCTGCCTCAACATCCCCGTTGCGCTCAGTGAAGCGCTCTCCAACGCCATCCTTCGTGGCAATGGAGAGCGGACTGACGCGCACGTGCAGGTGAAGGTCGACGTCACGCAGGAGCGTCTCATTCTGGAGGTGCTCGACGAGGGGCTTGGCTTCGATTTCGAGGACTGCCTGATCGATCCCACCGAGCCCGGCAACCTCGAGCGCGAAGACGGGCGGGGTCTCTTCCTCATGACCCGGCTGATGGATCGTATCGAGCGCTTCTCGAACCAGGGCAACGTGGTTCGGATGACGCTCACGCGCCATGATTGACCTGATTGCGCTGCTCACCGCGTTTCGCGACGGTACCGGCGCAGCGGCTGCGGTGTGGCTCGGCGACGAGTCGCGTCCTCCTACGCGCATCGCCTCGAGCGTTCCCGCGCTAGGCATTCTCGGCTGGACCCCTCCGCTCGAAAACGTCGCGAATCAGGTAGTCCAGTCGCCAAGCGGTCCGGTGATCATCTCGCGCATCCCGGGGCCGCGAAAGGCGTGGATCGTCGCCGGTCCGTCGCCCGTGCCGCAGGCGCCGCTCGAGAGCTACGCCCGCTTTCTGAGCGCGATCGTCGGCCAGTATTTGCAATCGTCGCTCGAGGTGGAGCATGCCGCGAACGAGCTCGCCGAGCGCTACGAGGAGATCAATCTTCTCTACACGATCACCGAGATCCTCGGGCGCACTGTGTCGCTCGAGGAGGCCGCGGCCACCATCCTGAAGGAAATCTCGGAGACGGTTGGTGCGCGGCGCGGCTCGATTCTCGTGCACGATCGCGTGACGGACACGCTGCAGACCGTCTCGGCAATCGGCGGCGTCGTGCTCGAGATTCCGCCCATCGCGGTGAGCGATCCGAAGAGCGTCTCGGCACGCGTCTTTCGTGAGCAGCACGCAATCGTCGCCGAAGGAAACGACATGCCGTGCGAGGCGGAGCAGGCGTATCGGCGCGGAACGATGCTCTCGGTGCCCATCATGTGGACACTGCCGCACGGCGGCATGGAGCCGCTCGGCGTCGTGAATCTCTCGGACCGCTACTCCGATCAGCCGTTCAGCGCCGGCGACCAGAAGCTGATCGCCGCGATTGCGACGCAGATCGGCACCGCGATTCAGAACACGCGTCTCGTGCGCGCATCGCTGAGCCAGCAGCGGCTGATCCAGGAGCTCGCGCTCGCGCACGATCTGCAGATGAAGCTGCTGCCGCGCGCGGAGATCGTAGCGCCCGAAGCCACGGTCGCCGCGCGCGTCGTGCCCGCGGAGAGTGTTGGCGGAGACTTCTACAATCTCTTTCGACTTTCGCCGCATCGCACCGGCATCATGATCGGCGATGTGTCGAGCCATGGCTACCGTGCCGCGCTCATCATGGCACTGGCGATGAGTGCTTCGGCCATTCATGCGCAGGCCTCGCCCGATCCGGATGCCGTGCTCGCGTCGCTCGAGGGCACGTTGCGCGAGGAGCTCATGACGACGGAGATGTTCATCACCGCCTTCTACGGCGTGATCGACCGCAGTGCGCAATCGTTGCGCTATGCGAACACCGGACATCCCCACGCCTTCCATCTCTCGTTCGACGGCACGATCGAGCGACTCCCGGCGATCGATCCGCCGATCGGGATGGTCGAGTCGCTGCCGCACGCGCGGTCGCGTCCGTGGATCTCGCGCCGCGATTTGCTGCTGCTGTTCACGGATGGCGTGAGCGACGCGCGCAACCGCTTTGGCGTGCGGCTCGGCGAGCAGGCCGTGCTCGACATCGTGCGGCGCTATCGATCGGAGCCTCCGGACGCGATCATGCAGCGCGTGTTCGATGAGCTCGCGGAACACACCGGAGAGGCCGTGCAGCGCGACGATCTCGCGGTGGTGATCGTTCGCAGCTGAGCGGCGCGCGCATGCGGCCGCCGCCCGTTCGCAAGAGCCTCGGCCAGCACTTTCTCACCGACCCGCGGATTCTGGCACGCATCGCGGATGCGGTTGCACTCACGCCGAATGAGACGGTAGTGGAGATCGGGCCGGGTCGAGGCTCGCTCACCGAGGCGCTTCTCGCGCGCGCGGCACGCGTCGTCGCGATCGAGATCGACCCGAAGCTCGTGGAGCTGCTTCGCGAGAAGTACGCCCACGAGCCACGCCTCACCATCATCGAAGCCGACGTCCTCGACATCGATCTCGGCGAGGCAGCCGGCGGGGAATACGCGCTCGCCGGCAACGTGCCGTATTACATCACGACGCCGATCCTCTTCCAGGCGCTACGGCCGCCGCGCGCGTTGCGCTCCGTGCTGCTCGTGCAGCGAGAGGTGGCGTCGCGGATGGCCGCGGAGCCCGCCGCCGATGATTATGGCGCGCTGTCCGTGAACGTGCAGGCCGTTGCGAGCGTCGAGATGTTGTTCCGCATTCCATCCGGCGCGTTCACACCGCCGCCTCGGGTCGACAGCGCCGTGGTGCGAGTGACACCGCGTGCCGTTCCGGTAGTGAAGGCAGGTGAGGAGGAGCCGTTCCGAACGTTCGTGCAGGCCGCATTCGCGCTCAGGCGCAAGCAGATGCGTCGCGTGGTGCGCACGATTGCGTCGAAGAGCGCCGACGCTGCCGAGCACGCGCTCGTTGAAAGTGGCATCGATCCCGATGCGCGTCCGGAGACGCTGAGCGCCGCACAGTTTTACGCGCTGGGGCGCGCGCTCGCTCTCTGGAGCTGAGCGCTACTCGCGGTTCGAGAGCGCGAAGGAAAGCCGTTCGAGCTCCATTGCCATGTTCACCGTATTGAGCGTCACGTCAGCCGGCACGTGCAGCTGGATCGGCGCAAAGCTCATGATTCCGGTAATTCCCGCCGCGACCACCTGGTCCACCACGCGCTGCGCCGCCGCTGCGGGCACCGCGATCACCGCGATGTCGACGGGGCGCTCCCGATTGTCCTCCGCGATCGAGTCGATGGGCCGCACGGGAATATCGTAGACCTCGCGTCCGATCTTCGCCGGGTCCGAATCGTAGAGCCCGACCACACGAAATCCTCGCTGCTGAAAGCCCTCGTACTGCGCGAGCGCCGAGCCGATTTTCCCAATGCCGACGATGATTACGCGCCAGTCGCGCTCGAGTCCCAGGATGCGACGCATGCTCTGCGTGAGCTCCGCCACCTGATAGCCGAGCCCGCGCTTGCCGAACGAGCCGAAAAACGAGAGATCCTTTCGCACCTGCGCGGAGGTCGTGCCGCCTCTCGCCGCC
>DASXQD010000210.1:0-8920 GCA_036493195.1 Gemmatimonadaceae bacterium
GCTGCTCGAAGGGATGCCCGTGCCGCGTGCAGTGATCGCGCTCTGGACGCTCACGGAGATGTGCCTGCTATTTGCGATCAGCCCGCGCCATCAGCAGCCACTCGGTGAGTCGCGCGAGATGCCGATGTACGAGAGCGAGTCGGCGAAGGTGCGCACCTTCTCGATTGTCGCCGCGATTCTCATCGCCTCGTGGAGCGGCGCCACCATTGCTTTCGGTGGCGAGCCGAATCCACTGCTCGGCGTGGCGCTGCTCGCCTTCGGCGTGCTGCTCGCGATGCGTGCCGGCCACGCGCTCTTCACGCAGCAGCGCACCACGATGGTCCTCGAGCACGTGGCGCTGGCCGAGCGCGAGTTGTCGGGGATACTCGAGCAGCGGGTGGCGCTGCGCACGGAGGAGTTGGCGGAAGCGCATCGCGTGCTTCAGCGCATGTGGGCGCTGGGGCAGCAGATCGCGCTCGAGCTCAATCCTTCCAAGGTGCTTCAGCGCTTCATCGAGGCTTCGGTGGACGTGCTGCGAGCCGACGGCGCGGCGATTGGCCTCCTCGCCGACGAGCGACTCGCGGTCACCACGACGCACGGGCTCGGCGCAGCTCTCGCGGGCACGACGTTCGCCGTGCAGGAGAGCACGCTCGGACGCGTTGCGCGCAGCGGAAATCCGTGGACGGCGAGCGACGCGCGCGCGGAGCGCGCCGGCGACGACGTGATGATGTGCGCGGAGGCGCGCGCGCTCGTGGTCATTCCGCTGCACCGCCGTGCGGAGCACATCGGTGCGATGATGCTCTTCTCACGCGAGCCGCGTGCGATCACGGAGCGCGAGGTAGCGCACGTCGAAGCAATGGCCGATCTGCTGTCGGTCGCGCTGGCGAACGCCGAGCTGGTGGAGACGCTGCGCAAGACCGAGTGGCGATTCCGCACGCTCTTCCGCGCGGCGCCGGACGCCGTGCTCACGGTGCTGCAGAGCGGTCGCATTCGCGAGGCGAATGATGCGGTGCAGGATCTCGTGGGGCTGCAGCCGGTACAGCTCGTCGGTCGGATGCTCGAGGATCTGGTGCTCCCCGAGGACCGCCCGCATCTCGCCAATCAGGTCGCGCGCGTGATGGATGGACGCGAGGCTCGCTTCGAGGTGCGCGTGTGGCACGGACACACCGTGCGCATCGCCTCGTTCGCGGCACGACTGCTTCCCGAGACGGACCCGCCGCAGATGCTCGTCGTCGGCCGCGACATGACGGCGGACCGGGAGATGCGCGCGAGGCTCGCCGAGAGCGAGCGGCTCGCGAGTGCGGGGGAGCTGCTCGCCGGTGTGGCGCACGAGGTGAACAATCCGCTCAGCACGATCAGCGCCTTCGCGCAGATTCTCGAGCGCGACGAGCTGACGGAATCGCAGCGCGATTCGGTGGAGGTGATTCGGAGCGAGACGATGCGCGCGTCTCAGGTGGTGCGCGATCTGCTCACCTTTGCGCGGCGCAGCGAGAACGAGGTCGGGCCGATCTGCATGAACGAGCTCGTCGAACGCACGATGCGCCTGCGCATGCACGATCTCACCTCGCGCGGCGTGGGGTGCGAGACCGTGCTCGCCGAGGATCTGCCGTACGTCACGGCCGACGCGCGTCAGATCCAGCAGGTGCTGCTCAACCTGCTCACGAACGCGTCCCAGGCGATGACGCCGGCCGGCGGCGGCGCCCTGCGCATCGAGTCCAGACAGGAGGGCGATCGCGTGCTGCTCGAGATCACGGACAGCGGTCCCGGAATTCCGACCGACGTGCGCGCGCACATCTTCGAGCCGTTCTTCACGACGAAGGCCGATGGCACGGGACTCGGCCTCAGCGTGAGCTACGGAATCGTCGCGGCGCACGGCGGGACGATCACGATTCCGATGAGCAGCTCCAAGGGAACGACGTTCCGCGTCGCACTCCCGGCATTCGATCCCGCAGGTCAGGGCAGCGGCGGTGTCGCGACCATGCTGGCCACTCCGTCGCCGCTCGCCGGCGTGCGCATGCTCCTGGTGACCTCGAACTCCACGATGCGCGGCAGCGTGCAGGCGTTCGCGCGTCTCCGCGGCTTTCGCGTGACCGCGGCATCGGACGGCGCCGCCGCGCTTGCATGCGCGCGGAGCGAATCCTTCGATCTTGCCGTCTGCGATCTCGATGCGCCGGGGATTCGCGCACCCACGTTTCTGTCCTTGCTCGAGAGCGAGCAGACCACGCTCGCGAAGAAGCTGCTCTTCCTCAACGGCGCCGAGTCCGATGAGCGCGATTTCCCGGGGCTGGTGCTCCTCGAGCCTTTCGAGCTCGATCGTCTCGAGGATGCTGCGGCCTCAGTGGTCGGCGCCGCCAGCCGAAGCTCCGGGGCCACCGTTCTGGCCGTCTAGCGAGCGCTAACTGCCGTTGCGCCTGTTCGGCACGGTCGTTCTAAGACAAGGAGGTCGTGCCCATGAAGCACAACACAGCGTTGTACATCGGAATGCTGGGCGTGGTCGTGATGATCTGCGCGATCAGCATCGCGTATCGCTTGCAGAAGCTCGCCGCGCAGCGCGTGGACGCCGAGAAGCGTGCGTCGGTGGCGTTCGAGGAGATGAACCGCGCGACGAAGGAGCTCCGCTCACGCCACGGCAACGATCCCGCGGATGACCCAACGCTGACGCCCGGCGAGCGACTCCAGCGCATGTATCCGGGCGCAAAGCGCCCCACCGCAGCATCGGAGAGCCAAGGCTCCTAGCGGAACAAGCTGGCGCTACATTGAGGGATGTCTCCCTTCTTTCCGGAGAGCCCGTTTTCGGGGCCGCGCATGGACTCGCTGATCGCGCGAATCCCGCGCTCATTGATCCCGATGGCGCTGATCACCGGAATCGTGGTGCACCTGTACCGCGTGTTCGTGCTCGCCAGCCCAACCATCACCTTCGGATGGATCACGCTCTTTCTCGCGGGCGCCGGCGAATACGTCCTCCTGCTCAGTCTCACCACGGTGTATCTCGGGAATCATCCCGTACGCCAGTGGATCTGGCGCGTTCCGCTCTTCACAGTGGCAGAGTGGCTGGTGGAGTCGGCGGCCGTGGCGGTCCTGATTCGCGTCAGGTTCGAGCGCATCGGATCAGAACAGGCACGCGTCGCCGATCTGTCTTCGATCGTGATCGATCGGCTGATCTGGCATGGCGCGGCGATCGTCACCTTCAGCTTCATTCTCGCGGTGGTCGTGCAGACTGTGCGCTATGCGCTGCTCAAACACGAGCACCGCGACTCGACGGCGATCAGAATTCACGACGAGCGGGAAATGGAAAAGGCGGAGGAGGCGATCGAGGCGCGCGAGGCGCGCGAGGGCAAGCGCTAGGGGCCAAATCATTCGCGCGAACGCATTAGCTTTCATGCGTCTCTCACCATGTGTCAACATGCCTTACGATGAACGTTTTGTCGCCCCGATGCGCGAGGAGCTCACCCGCCTCGGCGTTCGCGAGCTCCGCACCCCGGGCGATGTCGACGCGCAGCTGAAGGACGCCGCGGGCACCACGCTGGTGGTGGTCAACTCGATCTGCGGATGTGCCGCCCGCAATGCGCGCCCCGCGGTCGCCATGGCGCTGCAGCATGCGACCAGGCCGGATGCGGTGACTACCGTGTTCGCCGGACAGGACCTCGATGCGACGGAACGTGCGCGCGGCTATTTCACGGGTTATCGTCCATCGTCGCCGCAGATCGCGCTGCTCAAGGATGGGAAGGTCGTGTTCATGCTCGAGCGCAATCGCATCGAGGGCCGCACGTCCACCGAGATCGCGCAGGATCTCGTTGGCGCGTTCGATTCATACTGCGCGAGCTGAGCGATGGGTGGCACAGGCTCTGCTGGTTTTGACCGTTCAACTCGATAGCAGGAGCTGGTCATGGATCAGGATCAGAACGACCAGGTCGGCGACATGAGCGACCACGAGAAATTCGGCGAGACGAGCTCGTTCGGGAGCGCATCCGGAAGCGCGGGCATGCCGAGCACGCCTGCCGCGCCCCAGGTGTACGACAAGGCCGACGAGTCGGCGGCCTCCGTGCGCGATCGTGCCGTGCAGATGAAAACTCAGCTGGCGGACAAGCTCGAGACGGGCGCCGGTCGTTTGCGCCAGCGTGCGAACAACACGAAGAAGATCGACAGCGCGATCGCGACGACGAAGCAGCGCGTCATGGAGACGAGCGATCGTGTGGCGACCGGGATGGAACGCAGCGCGGACTGGCTGCGCAACGCAAATGTGACGTCGTTTCAGCAGGGCCTCGAGCGGCAGGTGCGGGAGAATCCGGGCCGTACGCTCCTGATCGCGGGCGCGGTCGGCTATCTGCTGGGCCGCGCGTTCAAGGGGAAGGACGCCTGACGAGCGAGCAATTCGTACCGCTCCTGGGCGGTGCGCAATGGATCGTCGGTACGACGTTGGCGCTGGTGATCGCGCGCCGGAGCCGCGTGTTCGGCGGTGCCGGCGGTGCGCCTCGTCGCATTGCGTGGCTCGCGGTCCTCATCTTCCTCATCGCGGGAATTGCGGTTCTCGTGTCGCTCGTGGCCGCGCGACGCGCGGACTCGGCGCTCGTGCTTCCGGCCCATGCGACCTCGGCGTGGCGCGTTCGCACCGTCGAGATCCTGTCGATAATCGGCTGGATACTCGCCACTGTGGCCGCGCTCTGGAACGGGGTGCTCGGCGTGTCGTTGCGCAGGCGCACGGCGATTCAGGAGCTCAAGCGCCGCACCGATCGCGTGCGCGATTACCGCACGCCGCGCGCGCCCTGAGCTGGCGGGTAGTTCCGGCCTCCGGAGAGTAGCTCCCGAAGCGGTACATCGAAGGTGCGACTCGAGCGCAGCTGGGCACCGCACCGCATCACCACCAGAAATTCCCGGTTGGGCAAAGGTTTCAGCTCGCGGATGTGCTCCACGTTCACGATCGTCGATCGATGAATGCGCACGAAGCGCGGGGGCACGAGTCGCGCTGCCATCGCGGTGAGCGTTTCGCGCATGAGAAACGTGCGCGCGCCGGCGGTGATGCGAACGTAGTCGCCGTCCGCGGCTATCCACTCCACATCGTGCGGCTCGAGGAGCACGACGCGGCCCCGATCGCGCACCATCAGGCGAGGCGCAGGTGGCGCGGAGACGTGCGCGATCCCAGCGAGCATGGATGCGAGCTGTGTCGCGAGCGCTCCTGCTGCACGCTCCCGCGACCGCTCGCGCACGCGGCGGAGCGTGTCCGAGAATCGCGCATCGTCGATCGGCTTGAGGACGTAGTCGATCGCGTGGCTCTCGAAGGCGCGGAGTGCGTAGGCGTCGAACGCGGTCACGAAGACCACGACCGGCATGCGCTCTGCTCCGATCGCATTCACAACCGCGAACCCGTCGATCTCCGGCATCTGCACGTCGAGAAAGACCAGTGCTGGCGTGAGCGCGCGAATCGATTCAATGGCGGCGCGGCCGCTCGCGCATTCGCTCACGACCTCGAAGTCGGGAGTCGTGAGGCGCGCGCGAATGCCGCGGCGCGCAAGCGGCTCGTCGTCGACTATCAGCGTGCGGATCGGCGCGGCACTCATACCGTCGCGAAGTGCGACGGAGATGCCGCACCCCATCGAGCTGGTATCGCCACGAGATACTCGCTTCCGCCGTTTCGACGTGCGGTGTGGCGCAGCTGCTGCCGGTCACCGAACAGCTGTTGCAGCCGCGCACGCGTATTGGAGAGCCCAATTCCCGAACCGGCGCTCGACGCAGGCTCCTCTCCTCGACCATCATCAGCAACGATGAGATGCAGTGTCTCTCGATCGAGCTCCGCACGAATCGCGATTCGCCCTCCGTTCTCATTGCGCTCGACCGCGTGACGGACCGCGTTTTCCACGATTGGAAGCAGGAGTAAGGCCGGAACCGGCAGCATCTCGAGCTCGGGAGGGATGGCGATGTCGACGATGAGGCGATCGCCAAATCGTACGCGCTCGATCTCGAGATACTGGCGCACGAAGCTCAGCTCATCCACGAGAGCGATCTCCGCATCCGAATCGCCGGAGAGGGTGAGTCGCAGAAAATCGCTGAGCCGCGAGATCATGGCGGATGCTTCGGCCGACCGTACTTCCACGACCAGCGTCGAGATCGCATTGAGCGTGTTGAAGAGGAAGTGCGGGTTGATCTGATATCTCAGCGCATCGAGTCGCGCCTTTCGAGCCAGCGATTCCGATCGCACGCTCCGCTCTCGCTCCGTGAGCAGCGATCGAGACTGGGTGACGCTGAAGTACAGCATGCTCCAGGCGAGCAGCACGAGCGCGCAGTACCACGTGCCACCGAAGCGATCGAACGACAGCCGGATGAGCGACACGTGCTCGACCCCGTGAAGAAGCACGCGCGAGATCCAGTCCGCGCTGAAGCTCCAGGCGATCGCGGCGGCGTACGTCGCGACACTCACCGCGAGCACGAGCATCCATCCGCGCACACCGGCTTTCAGGAGCGCGCGATAGAACATGCGGAGCAGCAGAGTGACGGCAACACCCGCAATGATCAGCGGTGCCTTCGCGATCAGCATGCCCTGGAGTGGCAGCGCGCCAAGCCATGGGAACAGCAGAGCGGCCACGAAGCCGGTCCAGCCGAGACACTGAAAAAGCCAGAACTGTGTGCGCGCGCTCATGACGAGACCTCCGGTTGCGAAGCCAACGTGCTACACACTACGCCAGCGGAAGCGCGTCGGCCAATATCGTGAGCGGGTGCGGCCGTCAGCGCAGCAGCGAATATGTCGCTGCCTCCCGCGATCCCGGAGTGCGACCCGTGAGCGTTATGCGCTCGCTCGCCAGGTCTGCCGTGCAGGTGGCGTCACTCAGCGCAGGGGGAGCGAGCCCAATGCGCTCCCACCGTGCGCCGCTCAGCTGCCACGCGCTCGACTGCGTCGCAGGGTCGATCATGAAGAGCAGCATGTGGTTGCGCGTGGGCGAGTAGACGAGGCAGACGTTCTCGCCAGAAGGCAGTCCCGCCAGCTTCGACCACCGCCGACCATCCCAGCGCCAACTCTCCCGCGCATGCAACGGCTGTCCGTCGCATCCGCGGCCGCCCGCCAGAATCATCGTGCGTGTGGTCGGATCGTACGTCATCGAAGCGCCGACCCGCGGCTCGGGACCGACGGAGTCGACGACCGTCCATGCCGTTCCGTCCCAACTCCAGGTGCGCCGGTCGGTACACGGAGCGCCGCCGCGCATCAGGGTTCGATGATGATCCTGATCGAATGCCATCGCCGCGCCCGCACGTGCAGGAGGTCCGACTACCTGCAGCGGGCTCCATCGTTGCGAGCTGTAGCGCCAACTGTCGCGTGTTGCGGCGCCGTGGGCATCGAGACCGCCGAAGAGAACGACGCCGCCATTCGGATCCGTCGCCATGGCTCGATCAGTACGCGCATTGGGCGTGGGTCCCGCGACTGCGGTCCTCGTCTGACCATCCCATTCCCATGTCGTGTCAGCGGCTGTAGCTCCAGCGCGCGCGTTCTCGATCTCGATCATGCGATGATCCTGCGCATCGTACGCCGCGACAGGATGGCCGAGGGGCCGCGGGAGCTCCGACGATGCAAACCACGGATCGCTCGCGCTCAGGCCGCGCGCGCAACTCGCATTCATCGCAGGGCCCACCCGCACGATCAATCCGCTCTCGATTCCCAGATACAGGAATCCGTCCGGCGACTGTCGCACCTCGCGGATGCGCCACTTGCGGTCTCTGAGCAGCCGTTCCTCACTCACGATTCGCTCACCACTCAGCACAATGCGATTCAGATGCCGATAGGAGAGAGAGCCGAGGAAGATGTTGCCCCGCCATCGCGCAAAGTCCTTTCCCGTGTAGAAGGCCATCCCGCTCGGCGCGATCGACGGGATGTAGAAATACTGCGGTTGCTCCATGTTCGCGTGGTGCGTGATGCCCGCGCCCACCGGTTCGCCCGTGTACTCGATGCCATATGTGATGACCGGCCATCCGTAGTTGCGCCCCGCACGAATGAGATTGATCTCGTCGCCGCCGCGAGGACCGTGCTCGTGCTCCCACAGTAGCCCGGTGCGCGGCTCGATCGCCAGCCCGTGCGGATTGCGATGACCGAGCGACCAGATCTCCGGGCGCGCGCCCGCTCGTCCCACAAACGGGTTGTCGCGGGGAATGCTGCCGTCCTCGCGCAGACGCAGGATCTTTCCCGCATCGCTCGACAGATCCTGCGCCAGCTCGGGCACATCACGTTCGCCGACGGCGATGTAGAGATAGCCGTGATCGAGCACGAGACGCGCGCCGAACTGGTTCACGTTGTCCAGGTATGGCTGCACCGAGAGCAGCCGTCGCCGATCGACCAGGTGGTTGCCGTCGAGACGCGCTCGCTCGACGACGGCGGCGTTGCCGCTGTCGGTATGCTCGGAATAGGCATAGTACACCCAGCCGTTGTGCGAAAAATCCGGATGCACGATCACGTCGAGCAGTCCGCCATCCACCGGGCCGACTACCTGCGGCACTCCGTCAATGACCGTGTGTTCGCCCGAGTGAAGATCCACAAATCCGAGCCGCCCAAGCGGGCGCTCCGCGACCAATGCTCGGCCGTCGGGGAGAAACGCGAGCGAGACCGGAACGCTCAATCCGCGCGCAACGACCTGCACCTGAAAGTGCGCGTCGGCTGTCTCGTAGCTCCAGCAGCTGCCGACCGTGTCGGTGGAGATCGCCTGAGCACGGAGTCCGCGCGGCGCTACGCCGGCAACGCCGATCGCAATGACCGCAGCGACACGCCATGGTGTCGATCTACGAACCGGAACATCCATGGCGCGTCTCCGCTCGGGTCGCGACTACGGTCGCATTCCCTCGCGCGATCGACAACGTGTTTGCGACGACCCGTGCGTTCGCTGCGACGAACGGTGTGTGTGCTATCCCGTGCGCCTCACGTCGAGCGCCGCACCCATCGTCCCATCTCGCGAAAGCTCGGCCGCTT
>DASXQD010000211.1:0-14919 GCA_036493195.1 Gemmatimonadaceae bacterium
TGAGCAGCGCCTGATGCGCGTGCGCGACTTCCGCGGCCGCAGCGAGATCGGTGATCTGCATCAGCGGATTCGTCGGCGTCTCGACGAGTATCGCCCTGGTCTTCGGCGTGCACGCATCCTCGATGCGCTGAATGTCCGTCGTGTCCACGTACGAGAAGCTGAGGCCCAGATGCTGCAGCAGCTTGTCGAACAACCGAAACGTTCCGCCGTACACGTTGGCGCCGCAGACGATGTGATCGCCGGATTGGAAAAGCTTCATGATCGAGTCGAGGCAGCCTATGCCGCTCGCGAAGGCAAATCCATGCTGCGCCCCTTCGAGCGACGCGATCGTGCGCTCGAGTGCCTCGCGTGTGGGATTCTTCCCCCGCGCGTATTCGTATCCCTTGTTCTCGCCCAGCCCTTGCTGCACGTACGTCGACGTGAGATACACGGGCGGCATGATCGCCCCCGCGAGCGGATCCTCCCGCTCGCCCGCGTGGATAGCGCGTGTGCCGAAGGCGGTGCCGCGATCGTCATCGAATATGCGTGTCATACGTGCTCGCAATTCAGGGGTCCGGGGGCAAAAAGGCTGCGCATGAGTCGCCACCTCTCTCCAGCTACGCTCAACCAAGATAGCGTGACCGCATCCCAACTGCAGGCAGGCGCCGCCCCACTCTCCGGCGTCGTGCAAGCCACCGACGCCGAGCTCTCGCGACGATGCCTCGTGGTGGACGACGAGCCACGTCTGCGGCAGGCGCTCGTCCGCCTCATGCGCGGCGATGGCTTCACCTGCCTCGAAGCCGGCTCGGGTGTCGAGGCGCTCGCGCTGCTCGAGCAGGAGCGGGTGGCGCTCGTGCTCTCCGACATGCGCATGCCGAAGATGGACGGGCAGGAGCTACTACGCAATTTGCGCCTCCGCTTTCCCGATGTCGCGGTCGTCATGATCACCGCAGTTGCCGAGGTGGAAGTTGCCGTCGCCTGCCTCTCGCTGGGAGCGATGGACTACATCACGAAACCATTCGTGTTCGAAGAAGTACGCGCGCGCGTGGCCCAGGCGCTCGAAAAGCGCCGCCTGCTCGCGGACAACCGCGACTACCAGGAGCGTCTCGAGGTTCGCGTAAAGGCGCAGGCCGAGCGACTGGAGACGCTCTTTCTGGCGAGTATCCAGTCGCTCGCGGATGCGCTCGAGCTCAAGGATCCGTACACCCGCGGCCACTCGGTGCGCGTGAGCCAGTACGGCGTCGCGATCGCGCGCGCGATGAAACTGAGCACCACGCTCGTCGCGCAGATCGAGCTCGGCGGCCATCTCCACGATGTCGGAAAGATCGGCGTGCGCGAGGAGGTGCTGCGCAAGGCGGGGCCGCTCACGAACGAGGAGTACGAGCACATCATGACGCACCCGGTGCTCGGCTGGCAGATTCTTCAGCCGCTCCTGGGCGAGAATCCGGTCGCGCTCAACATCGTGCGCTCGCACCACGAGCGCATCGACGGCAAGGGTGTGCCGGACAAGTTCGCCGGCGAGGACATTCCGCTGGAGGCGCGCATCATCGCGGTCGCGGATGCCTTCGACGCCATGATGAGCAAGCGTCCGTATCGCAACGGGCTGACGTTCACCGAAGCGATGGCCGAGCTGCGACGCGTGTCGGGAACGCAGTTCGATGCGAAGGTGGTGGATGCGTTTTTCGAGGTGGCGAAGAGTGAATCGTTCATCCCGAACAAAACGGGCAAGACAGAGTCGATCAAGCTCCGCGCGCCCAAACGCTAGCCGGCGCCACGGCTTCGGTTGAGCCGATCAGAGCTCGAAGCGCACCATCACACCCTTGAGCCGCGCGGCGATGTCCGCGAGATGCTGGCTCGATTCGGTGACGTGCATCATCGACGCGGTCTGCTCCTGCACCACCGCGCTCACCTGCTCCGACGTCGACGCGTTCTGCTCCGCGACGACGGCCACGGTCTCGATCTCGCGCGCGAGGGACTCCGCCTCCTGATGCTGCGAGACGGCGGACTCGACGATGCGCTCCACCGCGGCGCGGCTCCCCTCGATCTCCTTCGCGATCTGGATCAGCGCGCTGCTCGATGAGCGGATGACAGACTCGCCGGCTACGACGCTGGTGCTCACGTCATCGATGCGCGACGACATCGACGTGCTCGCCTGCTGAATCTCTGCGGCGAGCTGGCGAATGGTCTCGAGCGCGCGCCCGCTCTCCTTCGCGAGCTTGCGCACTTCGTCGGCCACCACGGCAAAGCCGCGTCCGTGCTCGCCAGCGCGCGCGGCCTCGATGGCCGCGTTGAGTGCGAGCAGATTCGTCTGGCGCGCGATGGCGCCGATCGTGTCGGTGATCTGACCGATGCGCAACGATTTCTCTCCCAGCTCGGCTACGGCGGGGAGCGTCTCGCTGGTCACCGCGGAGATGCGCGCCATGCTCTTGAGTCCCTGCTCGGCGGCCTCTCCTGCGCGGCGCGCGGAGTCGGTGACTGCGTCGGCGGCGGTCTGGGCGCGAAGAGCGTGCGCGGAGGTTTCCTGCGCGCGCACCGCCACGCGTCCGGAGATGGCGACCACTATGTGGATTCCTTTCGTCTGCTGCGCCGCCGAGGTCGCGATCGATTGCGCCGCCGCGGCCACTTCCTCCGTGGATGCACTCATCTGTTCGGCGCCTGCCGCGAGCTCGTCGGCAGTGGCCGCGACCTCGGCGGCGCCGGTCTCGACGTCGCGCAGCAGCGTGCGCAGTCCCGCGCTCATCGTGCGAAACGAGGTTGCGAGCGCGCCGATCTCGTCGCCGGACTCGAAGGTGAGATCGCTGCGCATGCTGCCGCGCGCAACGAGCTGCGCATGCGCGGCCACTTCTTCAATGCCGTAGGTCATCTGGCGCGCGGCGATCAGCGAAGCAGCGAGCGCGCCGACCAGCACGACCAGCGGGATCCATGCGATGCGCATGAGATCCTTGGAGAGATCGGAGAGAATCGAATCCGCATCGAGCGTGACGAGAGTGAACGCCGCGGCGGTCCCATCGTGACGAAGAATGGGATACTCCGCGGCGATCACGCGGCCAACGGGTCCTTCGTAAAGCCCCGTCTCTCCGCCGGCGTTTTTCGTGAGACTGTCCGTGAGCGCGGCGGGCGGCGACCAGGTGCGGGTGTACTCCGTCTCGCCCGCGTTCCACGAGGAGTGCGCCAGGTAGCGATAGTCGTTTCCATCCCGCCGCACGAGCGCGATTCCGCTCGTGAAATCGGTCGTGTCGCCGCCGTTCGCGAACCACGTGCGCTTGAGAATGCCGAGCACGTACGCGGATGCCAGCGCGGTATCGCCTTTCGAAACAATGACATCCAGCGACTCGGGAGGGATGGTGACGCTGGTGCTCGCGGCGATGGCGCGCAGGCGGTGTGCGTTGAGTCGGGTGAGCTTTTGCCGGCTCGCGACGTAGACGGGTGTGAGCACGAGCGCGAGGGTGGCGAGCACCGCGGATGCGGTGATCAGCGCCATCTTCCAGCGGAACGGCAATGTCGAGAAGCGGGAGCGAAGACTCACGAGAGATGGGTCGGGGCTGGGCTGGGAGCGGCGGAGGGCGACCGGGAAGCGGCGGGAGCTGCGCTCCTCCGTATTCACGCGCGAGAGCGCGCAGTGTAACGAGTTGCGACGCGTGAGCTTTGCGATGCAGACGACATCCCGGATTCAGTCCGCTAGCTTTTTGGCACCGAACCGGGAGGCAGTCGCGTGTACGAAAAATTGATGGTCAGTGTGTCGGGCGTGCGGGGACGTGTGGGCGATGGGCTCACCCCGGCCGTCATCTCGAAGTTCGCTGCGGGCTTCGGTGCGTGGGCGCAGCGTGGCGGAGGCTCGCGAACAATCGTGGTTGGGCGCGACTCACGCGTGTCGGGTCCGATGTTTCATCGTGCGACAATCGCGGCGCTGCAGAGTGTGGGTTGCGATGTGCTCGATGTTGGTCTCGCGCCAACGCCGTCGTTCCAGATGACGGTCGAGGAGGCACACGCCGCGGGCGGGCTGGCCATCACGGCGAGCCACAATCCGATCGAGTGGAACGCGCTCAAGTTCATTGGGCCGAGCGGGCTGTTTCTGGATGGCGAGGAAGGGAAGGCGATGCGAGCGGTGGTGGAGAGTGAGCTCGCGTACGCGACGTGGGACGCGCTGGGGATTGTGACCCAGGACACCAATGCGATCGAGCGGCACCTTGAACGGGTGTTGTCGCTTCCCTTCATTAGTGTGGAGCGGATCCAGAGGAGACGATTTCGGGTTGCACTCGACTGCGCCAACGGGGCTGGGGGCGCGATCGTGCCTGCGCTGCTGGAACGCCTCGGGTGCGAGGTGACGGGCGTCAATCTGGAAACAAATGGTCGCTTTCCTCACCCTCCCGAACCGGTGGCGGCGAATCTCGGGGAACTGGAACGACTCGTGCTCCACACGGGGGCAGATGTCGGGCTGGCGACTGATCCAGATGTTGACAGGTTGGCGCTCGTGTCGGACGCCGGACGAGCAATCGGAGAGGACTGGACGTTGGCGTTGGCGGCGCGATTGGCGCTGCGGTATCGCCCGGGGCCGGTGGTGGCGAATCTGTCAACGAGCCGAATCGTCGATGATGTAGCGAAGGAGGCGGGAACTTCCGTGATCCGGGCGCCGGTTGGTGAAGTGAACGTCGCGTTGCGCATGCGGAGCGAGGGAGCGGCGATCGGTGGCGAGGGCAACGGAGGGGTCATTCTTTCCGAGCTGCACCTGGGCCGGGATGCACCGGTGGGCGTAGCACTTCTGCTGCAAATGCTGGTCGAGGACGGCGAGCCGCTGTCGCGTGTGCTGGAGCGGTATCCGCGGTATCGAATCGTGAAGGACAAGCTGGATCGGCCGAACGCACCGCTCGACACGGTGTACAGCTCTCTGCGCGCTGGATTCCAGGATGCGGTGGTGGATACGCAGGATGGCTTGCGCTTGTCGTGGGAAGATCGATGGGTGCACGTGCGGCCTTCGGGTACGGAGCCCATCGTGCGCGTGATTGCCGAAGCACCGACTGATGAAGAGGCACGTGAGCTGGTCGCGCGCTCGCGCGTACCGCTCGATGCATTGCGCTGACATTTTCCGGGAACGCGGTATATGTGCGGAATCGTTGGATACGTTGGACCTCGCTCTGCCACGCCATTGCTCCTCGAGGGGCTGAGACGCCTCGAATATCGAGGCTACGACTCGGCGGGCATCGCCATCATGAACGGGAAGGGGCTCGAGACGCGAAAGGCTGCGGGGAAGATCTCGGAGCTCGAGGCGCTGGTGGCGTCGACGCCGATCGTCGGCACCCTCGGTATCGCGCACACGCGATGGGCGACCCACGGCGCGCCGAACTTCATCAATTCGCATCCGCAGATGAGCTGCGATGAGAAAATTGGTGTCGTGCACAACGGCATCATCGAGAACGGCTCGGCGCTGCGGCAGGCGCTGGAGGAGCTCGGCCACAGCTTCCGCTCCGACACCGACACCGAAGTTCTCGCGCATCTCATCGAGGAGGTGTACGACGGGAATCTGGAAGAGGCGGTGATCGAGGCGCTCTCGAGAGTGGAGGGCACGTACGGCATCGCGGTGGTCTCGAGCGATGATCGCGACAAGATCGTCGCGGCGCGCAAGGGAAGTCCGCTGCTGGTCGGACTCGGCGAGGGCGAGTACTTCATCGCGAGCGATGTCTCGGCGATTCTGGCGCACACGCGGCAGGTGATCTATCTCGACGACGGCGATCTCGCCGTACTCGATCGCGACGGCTACCAGATCATCGACATGAATGCGCTGCCGCTCGAGCGCGCGGTGGCGAGCATCGACTGGGATCTGGACATGATCGAGCGCGGCGGCTTCGCGCATTTCATGCTCAAGGAAATCTTCGAGCAGCCGGACACCGTGAAGAACACGATGCGCGGCCGTCTCATGAGTGAGACCGGCACGGCGAAGCTCGGCGGCCTCAATCTGACCGCGGAAGAGCTGCTCAAGTTCGACAACATCCTCATCACCGCCTGCGGCACGAGCTGGCACTCGGCGCTCATCGGCGAGTTCCTGATCGAGGAGCTCGCGCGCGTGCCGGTGGAAGTCGAGTACGCGTCGGAGCTGCGCTACCGGAATCCGATCATCAGCGAGAAGACGCTGTGCATCGTGATCTCGCAGTCGGGCGAGACGGCCGACACGCTGGCGGCCATGCGCGAGGCGCAGCGGCGCGGCGCGCGTGCGCTGGGCATCGTGAACGTGGTAGGCTCGACCATCGCGCGCGAGTCCGACGGCGGCATCTACATTCACGCGGGGCCGGAGATCGGCGTCGCATCGACGAAGGCGTTCAGCAGCCAGGTGACGGCGCTCGCGATGTTCGCGCTCAAGCTCGCGCGCCTGCGCGGCCTGACGGAGCTCGAGGGGAAGCGCATCGTCGAGGCGATGCAGAAGCTTCCCGATCAGATCGCGGAGATTCTCGAGACGGCTCCGGCGATCGAGCAGATTGCGGAGCAGTTCAAGCACGTCACGAACTTTCTGTATCTGGGCCGCGGCTACAACTTCCCGGCGGCGCTCGAGGGCGCGCTCAAGCTCAAGGAGATCAGCTACATCCACGCGGAGGGCTATCCGGCCGCGGAGATGAAGCACGGGCCGATCGCGCTGATCGACGAGAACATGCCGGTCGTGTTCATCGCGCCGCACGATTCGGTTTTCGACAAGATCGTGTCGAACATCCACGAGGTGAAGGCGCGCGGCGGCTGCGTGATCGCGCTCACGAGCCGCAGCGAGCCCGCGCTGGCCGGGAAGCTCGACTACGAGATTCGGATTCCCGAGACGATCGACATGTTCACGCCGATCCTCGCGTCGGTGCCGCTGCAGCTTCTCGCGTACTATATCGCCGTGAAGCGCGGCGCGAACGTGGACCAACCGAGGAATCTGGCGAAGTCGGTGACGGTGGAGTGAGCGACGTGGAGTGAGCGGGGCGGTGGTTCGGCGCCGCTCCGCTCGATCGCCAAAAAAGAGAAGGTGTGGCGCCGGGGTGTGGTGGCGGACGACCGCCCTGTCTCTCCATCATTCATCGATCTCCTCGCGGTTGAGCCACATGCTGCTCGATCAAAGCGTCGTCTGTCCGGTACTGATCGGCCGCGACGTACCGCTGACCACCGTCGTGCATACGCTCGAGCGCGCGCGTGAGGGGTACGGCGGCACGCTGCTCGTTTCCGGGGAGGCGGGCGTCGGCAAGTCACGACTGGTGCGTGCGATGATCGAGCGGGCACGCGCAGCGGGCTTCGCGACGCTTCAGGGCGCGTGCTTCGAGGCCGATCGCGCCCAGCCGTACGCGCCGATTCTCGATCTGATCCGCGCTCTTTCGACGACCGCCTCGCCAGCGCTTGCCGCGCACTACTTCGCTCCGGCAGCGACCGAGCTGGTGACGCTCTTCCCCGAGCTGCGCCCGATTTTTCCCGACGCGACTCCGCACCTCGCCTCCAACCCGGAAGAAGATCGGCGCCGCCTCTTTCATTCGCTCGCGGACGCCGTGCGCGCGCTCGGCCGCTCGCAGCCGCTCCTGATCGTGATCGAAGATGTGCATTGGAGCGACGACGCGACGCTCGATCTCGTTCTGCATCTTGCCCGATCGATAGGAACGAGCGCGATCGTGCTCGCACTCTCGTTTCGGAGCGACGAGGTCGGGGCGCGGCTGGCCCGGCTGCTCACCGACTTCGATCGCGCACGCTGCGCGCAGGAGGTCTCGCTGCGGCCGCTCGATCTACCGCAAGTCGCGGCGATGCTGAGCGCCATCTTCGGCCCTGCGTCCGCGCTCGAGCCCGCGTTCGTCGGCAAGCTGCACTCGCTCACCGAAGGCAATCCGTTCTTCGTGGAGGAGGTGCTCAAGGCGCTCATAGTCGACGGCGATCTCGTCCTTGCCGACGGCGCGTGGCGCGCGCGTCCACTCGACCACGTGCGCGTGCCGCGCACCGCTTCCGAAGCCGTGGGACGGCGGCTTGCCGGTTTGAGCGAGGCGGCGCGCGAGGTTCTTTCGGTGGCGGCAGTTGCGGGGAGACGCTTCGATTTTGAGCTCATCAGGGCACTGACCTCCCACAGCGAAGCGGAGTTCCTGCTGCTCGTGAAGGAGCTCGTAGCCGCGCAGCTCGTGACCGAGGAGTCCGCCGACCGGTTCGCGTTTCGACACGCGCTCACGCGTGAGGCGATTCGCACGCGTCTCTTGGCGCGTGAGCGCGTGGCGCTGCATCGCGCGATCGCCACTGCTCTCGAGCAGCAGTCGATCGACTCAGAGCAGGAGGCGGCCGAGGCGCTCGCCTATCACACGTTCGAGGCGAGCGATTGGGAGGCCGCGCATCGTTACGCGCGCGCTGCCGCTTCCCACGCGCTCACCCTCGGCGCCACGCGCGAGGCGCTGCAGCAGCTCGAGCGCGCGGTGATCGCGACGCAGAAGCTGGGACAGGTTCCCGATTCGTCGCTCCTCACCGCCCGCGGCCGCGCACACGAGACGCTCGGCGCCTTCGCGAGCGCGAACGACGACTTCGTCGCCGCGCTCGAGGGAGCTCGCACCAAAGGGGACCATCGCACGCAATGGGAGGCGCTTCTCGCCCTCGGCATGCTGTGGGCTGCGCGAGATTACGAACGTGCCGGTCGCTACCGCCACGAGGCTCTCGAGGTGGCGCGCTCGATCGGAGAGCCCACGCTCATTGCGCGCAGCCTTAATCGGGTCGGCAACTGGCACATCAATCGTGAGGAGCCGCTCTCGGGCATACCGTATCACGACGAGGCGCTCGCGATGTTTCAGCGCGCGAACGATTTGCAGGGCGTTGGGGAAACTGTCGACCTGCTCGCGATGGCAAACCACATGGCAGGCGCGCAGGAGGCGGCCGTCGAGCTCTACGAGCGGTCGGTGGCGCTCTTCACGGCGCTCGGCGATCGCCGCGGTCTCGCGAACGCGTTCTCCGTGATCGTGGCGTGCGGTCCGAGCCATCATGCGTCCGCGGGTCCCGTGTGCGCGACGGCGCGCACCGCGGAGTTGCTCGTGAGCGAGCGGGCGGTACACCTCACAACCGATCTCGGATGGCGAGCCGGATCGGCGTTCTCGCGCTATCTCCTCGCCGACTGCCTCGCATGGCGCGGGGAATACGAGCGCGCGCTGCGCCGCGCCCGCGAGTCACTCGCCATAGCGGAGGACATGGAGCATCTGGAGTGGCAGTGCGGAGCGCGCCGGGTGCTCGGCGTGATCGCGCTCGATCTGCACGCCATGCCGGATGCGCTGGCGCATCTCGAGGCGGCGTACGACATCGCGCGGCGGCTTGCGTCTGCAACGTGGATTCGCTGGACCGCTGCGCTGTTCGCGGTCGCTCTGGCCCGCAACCACCGGCCCGATCGCGCGAGCGCTGTGCTCGACGACGTCGACCGGATCGTACGCGGCTCCGCCAGGACGGCGGACGTCCACGGTCGAGCCGCACGCACGATGGGAGAGCGGCACATCGTGCTCGCGCGCGCGGAGATCGCGCTCGCTGCCGGTGCGCCGGCCGACGCGCTGGCCTTGCTCGATGAGGGTGACGCCGCTCGCACACCTCGATCCGCCATGCTTCGCGCGCAGGCGCTTGCGGCGCTCGAGCGTTGGGGCGAAGCTCTCGGGTGGCTGGGGGCCGCCAGGTCCGAAGCGCGTACGCAAGAGGCGCGTCCACTGCTCTGGCGCATCGCCGCCGTGCAGGGAGCGGCGGAGCTTGCGCAGCGCCATCGGCTCGCCGCGCGCCAGTTGTTCGATGCGGCTCGATCCGCAGCCGCCGAGCTCGTGGCATCGCTCGACGAACCGGCTCTGGTGACGAGCTTCCATTCGTACGTCGATTCCATTGCTCCTCCTCCGACCGAGCGCACGCCCGGGCAGGCGGCGAAGGCTGCGCACGGTGGGCTCACCCGGCGCGAGCGTGATACGGCCGCACTGGTCGCACGGGGGAAGTCCAACCGAGCGATCGCGCGATCGCTCGGCATCGGCGAGCGCACCGTGGAAGGGTACGTTGCCGCGGCACTGTCGAAGCTGGGCTTCGCGTCTCGCTCGCAGATCGCGGTGTGGGCCGCGGAGCAGGGTCTCGCAGAACCAGAGTCGGGCTCGGGGCGCGCGCGGCGGTAGAGCAAACCGGCGTCCCCGTATCTCGCGTCAGTAGCTCAGGATAGGCCGGCGAAGAGATCCGTCTCGCGCGTGCGGCCGCCGTTCACGCGACTGAAGGCACGATAGAGTGCCACCGATCCCCAGAGAGCCTCGTGCTCGTCGGACGTCAGCTCTTCGAGACGTCCATAGACGGCGAGCTGCGTCGAGTGGCACTTGACCGCCTGCCACACCGTGCGCCAGTGATCGCGGGCATCGATCGTCGCCGACACCGCCCATGACGGCCACGCCACGCCGCAACGCTCCTCGCCGTCGACGCGACTGGTGAGACGTTTGAACGCCGATTGGTACACCGCCCACCGCCGCTCGTCAGTCACGAAGTAGTAGAGCTTCGACACCCGGTGCGGCTCGGCGTCGTTCGCGAACGCTGGATCGGCGGCTGCGAGAACGGCTGCGGTGGTGAGCTGACAGATCGCCACGTGATCCGGGTGTCCGTAGGCGCCGAACGGATCGAAGGTGACCACCACCTGCGGGCGAACGCGCCGGAGCTGCGCAACGATGCGGCCAACGGCTTCCTGCGAATCCGCGTGATCGAGCTCGCCGTCCACGTAGTCGAGCAGCGCGACCTCGCGTACGCCGAGCACTTGCGCTGCGGCCCACAGCTCGGCCCCGCGCACACGCCCCACTTCGGCGTCGCTGGGGCGGGGATCGTTGGTGAAGAAGCGGCCGCGCTCGCCGCGCGTGGCCGTCACGAGGTATGTCTCCACGCCGCTCGCCGCATACGCAGCCAACAGGCCGCCGATGCCAAGCGATTCATCGTCAGGGTGCGCCAGCACCGCCATCAATCGCCGTTCTCCTCTCGCGGGGCTCTCTTGTGGTGTCACGATTTTCCTCCAGGCGTGTGGACCTCGTGGTCGCGCACCTGCATGATGTCGATGCGCGGTCAATGACACCCCGTGGAGAACACGGGGAAGTCGGCGCCGAGTACGGGGACGCTGGCGCACTTGCCCGCCACGCCCCGTACACGGGTCGAAATTCTCCGTACTTGCCACGGAGCCGCGCGTAGCGTTTCTGCACATCCTGCGCATGTCCATCCGGACCAATGATGCACCAGGCACCACCGAGACTCGCTCTCGCACGGGGCGACGGCTACGATGTGGTTCTGACGGACTGCAATCGCCGCGTGCACTGCTCCTGATACCGCCCCTCGACCTCGCCTACACTCACACGGAGACATCATCATGTCGAGCAAAGCTCAATCGACCGCTACCGACTCGAACCCGCCATTCAAGTCATCGGCTGCCGAGCCTCGCCGGCCCACGGCACTCGCGGATCGCCTCGAGCAAGGTGCGCGCGCGCTCATCGCACTCGCGGAGAGGATATCGGATGCCGAATGGCAGACACGTATCCCTGGCGACGGCCGCAAGGTAGGCGTCGTCGTGCATCACGTCGCCAGCATGTATCCGCTCGAGATCCAGCTCGCGCAGTCGCTCGCGGAAGGCAAACCCATCGCGGGAGTGACGTGGAACGACGTGCACGCGCTGAACGCGAAGCATGCGACCGACCACGATCAGGTGACGCGCGCGGAAGCCATCGCGCTCCTGCGGAGCAGCAGCGCGGCGGCGGCCGACGCCGTGCGTAGCCTCACCGAGGAGCAGCTCGATCGTGCCGCGCCGGTCTCGCTCAACTCCGACGCTCCGCTCACCTGCCAGTTCTTCGTCGAGGACCATGCACTCCGCCACAGCTATCACCACCTCGCCCGCATCCGCGCGGTACTCGGGCGATAGCGGAGGAGCTCTGTTGCGAGCGAGGCGCACCGGCGAGAGTCGGTGCGCCTTTCTTTTGTCTCAGGACGAGTGGACGAGCTTCATCTCGTTCGACGCGGCAAAGCCCAGCGATTCGTAGAGCCGACGTCCATCGTCCGACGCGTGGAGTCGCACACGCTCAATGCGATGCTCGCGGATGTAGTCGAGCAGGTGACGCATGAGCAGCATGGCCACGCCGCGGCGCCGCCAATCAGGCTCGGTGTAGACGTTGGCGACGAGCCCTTCGCGGCCTTGACTGATGCCGGTCGGTGTGGGCCGCGGGAGCATGGGGCGAAGCCACAGCCCGGCACCGGCGACCACGCGCTCGGGCGCGTGGTTCGTCACCGCGAGCCACGCTATGTATTCGCCGAAGGCGACTGCCGCGTGGAAGAACGCCTCCGACGCTTGGGCGAGCTCCCGATCCAGGTGCGGCGGCAGCTCGGACATGTCGCGGAACATGCTCAAGCGATGGTGAGTGAGTGCAGCCACGTCGGCGAGCGTGGCGAGGCGAATGTGGATGCCGGGATCAGGTGACGGCGAGCGCATCAGCGTGAGAGTCGGGGTAGAGGATGCCGCGCACTGAAGCTGTCGTCGCTCGGGCGGTGAGACAATGTGGGGAGTGGACCCCATTAGTTACTCTGCGCACCGACTGAAGCACACCGCAGTCACTCGCTCGTATCGCCGGATGGATCGGTGTACTCGCGCTTCAAACCCGAAAACGCATCGAAGAGACGTCGATGCGCGGCGAGCGCATACTCATCCTCTCTCACCGCATAGTCTCGCACCCACGAGAGAAGGAAGTCGAGGCGTGCGTTCTGTTCTTCCATCGATGCGTACTTGTGCCGCTCGAATGGGCGAGCCCGGCAGTTTCTCACGCACGCCTCGATCCCGGGATTCAGGAACCGCAACTCCGTCGCGAAAGGCAGAATGTTTTCCGCCAGCCCGGCGTAGCATCCCTCGACGATCCACTCCGGGTTCGCGCGCACGAAGTCACGGATCATCGCAATGCTCTCCTGGAGAGGCCGTCGCACCGCTGGTCGTTCCCAGGCGAACGAATCGAGATCGAGATGAGGAATCGCGTATTCGCGCGCGAGACGAGCTCCCATGGTCGTCTTCCCGGAGCCAGAGTTTCCGATGATCACGATGCGATTCATGAGCACATTCCGTCTCAGTCACACACCTCATCAACGCGAATTGGGACCGGCCCCTCGCTCGCGAGTCACCGAGTCCCGTAAGTTGGTTTCCTGAGTCTCCGATCTTCCGGGCATCCTTCACAAAGCTAGCAGAGTGAGAATTCTCCTCCAGCGCGTCTCCCGCGCCGAAGTTCGTGTCGAAGGCCGAATCGTCGGCAAAATCGGCATGGGCTATTGCCTGCTCGTGGGGTTCACTCAGACGGACACCGAGCCGCAACTCGTCTGGATGGCCGACAAGATTGCCGGACTGCGCATTCTCGCCGATGACGCCGGCAAGATGAATCGCTCGCTCACCGACGTCGGCGGCTCCGTGCTCGTCATCTCCCAGTTCACGCTTTATGGCGACGCATCCGCTGGACGGCGGCCCAGCTTTCTCGCCGCAGCACCCGGTCCGATCGCCGAGCCGCTCTATGACAAGTTCATCGCCATGCTGCGCGAGCGCGGCTGCACGGTCGAGACAGGAGTGTTTGGAGCGATGAGCGAAGTCGAGCTCGTGAACGACGGTCCCACCACGATCTGGCTCGAGAGATGAGTACACCGCGCGTCATTCTCGCCTCCGCATCGCCGCGGCGGCGCGAGCTGCTCGCGCTCGTCGGCATTCCGCACCAGGTCGAGCCTGCAGACATCGACGAATCCTACCGCGAGGGCGAGGAGGCGGCCGAGCACGCGGAGCGGCTCGCGCGCGAAAAGGCGACGACGATCCTCTCGAGAAACCCCGACGCAATCGTCATCGCGGCAGACACCATCGTCCTCATCGAGGGACTCGTGCTCGGCAAACCGCGCGACGAGGCGGACGCCGAGCGCATGCTCGCGATGCTCGCCGGACAAACGCACGTGGTGCTCACCGCGGTGGCGGTCGCGCACGGCGAGCGCATGCGCTCGGGGGTCGAGAGCGTGCGCGTCACCTTCCGGCCGCTCACACGGGCCCGCATCCGCGCCTACATCGCGACTCGCGAGCCCATGGACAAGGCAGGCTCGTACGGCATCCAGGGATACGGCGCGACGCTGATCGAGCGGATCGACGGAGACTACTTCGCCGTCATGGGACTGGCGCTTGCGCGCATGATCGATCTGCTCGGGGAGCTCGGCGTGAGTTACGACTTCGGGCCGCTCTCGCTTCGCGCGCCGGCGTAGCGCTCCTTCCAGATCGCGACTTTTTCCAGCACGTCGGCGACGGTGATCGTCTGCATGCGATCGAGGCGCCGATCGGTCGCGAGGCGATCGCCGTTCCACATTTCGCCATACGCATTCACGATGAGCTCCTGGCTCGCGCGATACGGGCCCGTGCGCAGCGGGTTGCTGAATCCGAGCAGCGAGATGACGGGACGGTCGAGCGCGACGGCCATGTGCAGGGGGCCCGTGTCGAGCGAGATCACGAGGGCGCTCGCGTTGAGAATCGAGATGAGCCGCCGCAGGCCGCTGTTGAGCGCAGAGACTGGCTTGTGGCGCGTACGCTCGAGAATCACGCGCTCGGTCGCCTCCTCGCGCGGCGAGCGGCCGCCCACGAGCACCGGCTGAAGTCCGAAGCGCCCGCTCAGCGCATCCGCGAGCTCGCCCCATCGCTCGGCCATCCAGTCCTTCTGCGGGCGGCTCGTGCCGATGACGAGTGACACGATCGGTCGATCGAACTGTTTCGCGAACTCGCGCTGCCACGTGCGCTCGTCGTCCCACGGACCGATGCGCCACTCGAGGGGCGCGGGCTCGATCCCGAGCGCGGTCACGAACTCGAGATACTCATCCTGAATGTGTTGCGGCGCATGGGACGGAATCCGTGTGTTCGTGAACAGCCAATTGGCATCGCGCGCACGCGCGCGATCGTAGCCGAGTTTAATCAGTGCGGGCGCGATTGCAGTGAGAATGCCG
>DASXQD010000212.1:0-6923 GCA_036493195.1 Gemmatimonadaceae bacterium
CCGATTCATCGCTCGACATCACCGATCAGGTGATCAAGAAGCTGCAGGCCGCGGGACCGGTCGCGATGAAGGCATCGCCGGCAGCGCCGCCAGCCCCGGCACCCAAGCCCACGGGCGCGACCACTCAGAAGCCGACCGGCGTTTCGCGTCCCAAGACGACGCCATAACCGACCTTGATCATTCAGCTCGAGACTTCAACAGCCTCGGTGGCGTGAGCGAGTCGGCTCTCACCGCCGAGGCTGTTGCGCATCTCGTCAGTGGCACGCTGCGTGGCGAACCGTCAGCGCGAGTCGTGCGCGTGGCTGCGCTCGACCGCGCGACGATGGAGGAGCTGAGCTTCTTCGCCAATCCACGCTACGCGAGCGAGTTCGCGTCTTCGTGCGCCGGCATCGTGCTGGTCTCGCCGGAGCTCGCGAATCATCCAGGCGCACCCGCGACTCGCATCGTCGTGGACAAGCCGCAGGAAGCGATGCTGCTGGTGCTGCCGGCACTCTACCCGGCGGCACCGCGCGCTACCGGCATTGCATCATCAGCGGTGATCGGGAGAGGCGTGCAACTGGGGAAGGGCGTCGCGATCGGCGCGCATTCCGTGATCGGCGACAACGCCGTGCTCGCGGATCGAGTCGTCATCGGTCCGCTGTGCGACGTCGGGGCGGGCGTGAAGATCGGTGAAGAATCGCATCTCGTGAGTGGTGTGACGCTCTATCCCGGTACCATCCTGGGCGCGCGCGTGCGGCTGCACGCGGGTGTGCGCGCGGGGAGCGATGGCTTCGGGTACGTGCCGTCCAAGGGCGACATCCAGAAGGTGCCGCACGTGGGTCGTTGCATCATCGAGGACGATGTGGAGATCGGCGCCAACTCGACGATCGATCGCGGAAGCATCGCGGACACCGTGATTGGCGCGGGCACCAAGATCGACAATCTCGTGATGATCGCGCACAACGTGCGACTCGGGCGCATGTGCCTCATCGCCGCGCAGTCCGGCATTGCCGGCTCGACGAAGCTCGGCGATGGATGCATGATTGGCGGACAGGTGGGCGTCACCGGTCATCTCGAGCTCGGGAAGAACGTGAAGCTGGGCGCAGGATCAGGGGTGATGGACAACATTCCGGATGGCGAGATGTGGAGTGGTGCGCCGGCGCGTCCGCAGCGCGAGTGGCTCAAGGCGACGTCGGCATTCTACAAGCTCGCCGAGCGGCTGCGCGAGATCGAGCGACAGCTGCGGGAGCACGGTGCGCCGGAGCGCGAGTCGCGCGAGCGCGAGTCGTGACGGCGCGCCGACATTCGATCGGCGGCTCCGTCTCGCTGCAGGGGATCGGGCTGCATCTCGGGCAGGAGTGCACGCTCACCTTTCACCCGGCCCCGTCCGGGAGCGGCATCACCTTTCGGCGCACGGATCTGCCGGCGAAGCCCGTCGTGCACGCACGCGCGGAGTTGGCTGTGCTCACCGAGCGTCACACCCAGCTCGGCGCCGATCCGGCCGCGGTGCACACCGTGGAGCACGTGCTCGCCGCGGTGGCCGGACTCGAGATCGATGACATCCGAATCGACATCGATGGCGCCGAGCCGCCGATTCTGGACGGCAGCGCTCAGCCGTTCCATGATGCACTGCTGGGCGCGGGCGTGATCGACGTGGCGGGCGAGGTCGAGTACCTGCGGCTCCGCGCTCCCCTCACCGTGCGCGATGGCAGCTCCACGTACACGGTGCAGCCTTCGGAGTCGCTCTCGCTCGAGGTCACGATCGATTTCCCGCATCCCCTCATCGGTCGGCAATCATGCCAGCTTCCGGTCACGCCGCTGACCTTCGCAACGGACCTGGCGGGGGCGCGTACATTTGGGTTCCTTCGCGAGGCCGATGCGCTGCGCGCGAAGGGGTTGATTCAAGGTGTCTCCACGGCCAACACCGTCGTGCTCGACGACGAAGGGCCGGTAGACACGGAGCTTCGCTGGGATGATGAGTTCGTGCGACACAAGACAATGGACTTCGTCGGCGATCTCGCGCTCGCGGGCAAGCGCGTGCGCGGACGGATCGTCGCGGATCGACCGAGCCACCGCGGAACGGTGACGCTCGTTCGCGAGATGCTGAAACGTGCCGCAGAGGAGACGCGGATGAACGGAGCTGAGGAGATCATCAAGGCGCTGCCCCATCGCTATCCCTTCCTGCTCGTGGATCGCATCCTCGAGCACGAGCCGGGGAAACGCATCGTGGGGCTCAAGAACGTCACCATCAACGAGCCGTTCTTCCAGGGACATTTCCCAGGACATCCGATCATGCCGGGCGTGCTGATCGTCGAATGCATGGCGCAGGTGGGCGGCCTTCTGATGCTCACCGATGTGGGGGACGCGGCGCAGCTCGTCATGTACTTCACGTCGCTCGACAACGTGAAGTGGCGGAAGCCTGTGAAGCCCGGCGATCAGCTGCGACTCGAGATCGACATGGTTCAGCGGCGCGGACGGATGTGCAAGATTCACGGGATCGCGCGCGTGGACGGCGAGATCGTGTGCGAAGCGGACATGGGTGCCATGGTCCGCGACCGATGACCGTGCGCATCCACCCGACCGCGCTCGTCTCGGCGGATGCGCGAATCGGGAAGAACGTCGAGATCGGCGCGTTCGCGATCATCGGACCGGAGTGCACCATCGGCGACGACTGCGTGATCGCGCCGCGCGCGACGCTCGAGAAGCTCGCGACGCTGGCATCGAACGTGAAGGTGGGAAGCGGTTCGATCGTGGGCGGCGATCCACAGGATCTGAAATTCCAGGGAGAGCGCACCTACGTCGAGATCGGCGAAGGGACGGTCATTCGCGAGTTCGCGACGATCAATCGCGGCACCGCGCATTCCGAGCGCACGGTCGTCGGGAAGAACTGCCTGATCATGTCGTACGTTCATCTCGCGCACGACTGCCAGGTGGGAGACCACGTCATCATCTCGAATGGTTCGCAGATCGCCGGTCACGTGATTCTCGAGGATCGGGTCACGATTTCCGGGCTGGTCACGATCCATCAGTTCGTCAAGCTCGGCGCGCACGCGTTCGTCGGCGGCTCATCGAAGGTGACGCAGGACGTTCCGCCGTACATCAAGGCACAGGGCAATCCGGTGAAGCTGTACGGATTGAACTCGGTTGGGCTGACGCGGAGCAACTTCGATCCGGCGGTGATCCGGGAGCTCAAGCGCGCGTACCGGATTTTCTTCCGCTCGGATCTGATACTCTCGCGCGCGATGGAGCGTGCGCGCGAGGAGCTGCAGTCGTATCCCGAGGTCGAGCACTTTCTCTCTTTCGTATCGAAGAGCGAGCGCGGGCTGGCGGTATGAGCGCGCATCCCGCCGGCAGCCGCGTTGCGTGAGGTGCTGGTGGTCGCCGGGGAGGCTTCCGGCGATCTGCACGCCGCGGGAGTCGTTGCCGCGATGCGCCGCGCTGTCCCGCATGTCCCGATCGCCGGCGTCGGGGGACCGCGCATGCAGGCTGCCGGAGCGACGCTGCTGGAGGACATCACGGCGCACGCAGTAATGGGCTATGCAGGCGTCGTGCGCCAGCTGCCCGCACACCTGCGTCTCCTGCGCACGCTCCGCTCGCGCATGGCCGAGGGCACGGTGGGACTCGTGATTCTCGTCGACTATCCGGGATTCAATCTGCGCGTTGCGAGCGCGGCACGCGCAGCCGGAGTACCGGTGCTGTACTACATCACGCCCAAGGTGTGGGCGTGGCGCGCCGGCCGCCTCGACGCCATGCGCCGCACGATCACGCGTGCCGCGGTGATTCTCCCGTTCGAGGAGCGCTTTCTTCGCGATCACGGCATTGCGGCGACGTTCGTGGGCAATCCGCTGCTCGACGGCGCGGTCGATCTGCCGTCACGCACGCAGGCGCGCGCGAAGCTGGGGCTGCCGCCGGATGCGCGGGTGCTTGCGCTCTTTCCGGGGAGCCGTCGCGGTGAGCTCGCGCAGCATCTCGAGACCTTCACCGACACGGCCATCGAACTCGAGCGCCGCATGCCTGATCTGCGGGTGATCGTGAGCGTCGCGCCGGGGATGCGCATCGACCGCTCGCGCGCGCCCTTTCAGCACGTGGAAGGCGACTCGTACGCCGTGTGGCGCGCCGCCGACGCAGCGCTGGTCAAGAGCGGAACCTCCACTCTCGAGGCAGCGATCGCGGATTGTCCGCTGATCGTCGCCTACCGGGTGGGCCGCCTGAACTACGAGATCGCGCGACGACTCATTCACGGGATCTCGTACATCGGGCTCGTGAATCTGGTCGTGGGGAGAAGCGTCGCGCCCGAGTTCATCCAGAGCGCGATGCAGCCCCTGGCGATGGCGACTGCGCTCGAGCCATTGCTGGTGCACGGCTCGCCCGAGCGCGAACGAATGCTCACATCACTCGCCGATGTGCGCGCGGCGCTGGGCGAAGCGGGAGCGAGCGAGCGCGTCGCGCGTCTTGCGCTCGAGATGCTCGCATGAGCGATGGGGATCGCGATCGCGATGGCGATGCGCGCGCCCGCAAGCGCGAGCGACGCGCGCGCTGGAGCGCCCGCCTCGCCGGTGCGGGGCTGCGCATCCTCGCTCGGACCTGGCGCGTGCGCGAGCTTCATCAGGGCGAGACAGACATCGTGCGCGAGCCGCACCGGCGCACGAACGACATCGTGCGCGAGCCGCACCGGCGCACGAACGATATCGTCCGGCAGCACGATCGGCCCGTGATCTTCTGCCTCTGGCACTGCGAGTTGCTCTGCCACATGTGGAATTTCCGCGATCTCGGGATCGTCGTGCTCATCAGCGAGCACGGCGATGGTGAGATCGCAGCACGCGCGGCCGAATCGATGGGCTATCGAACCATTCGGGGCTCCTCGCGGCGCGGTGCCGAACGCGCGCTTCTGTCGCTCGCGCGTGAGGTGGAGGGCGGATCGCACGTCGCGGTCACGCCCGACGGACCGCGAGGCCCGGCCGAAAGCTTCGCGCCCGGTGCGCTGATCGCGGCGCAGCGGTCGGGCGCACCGATCGTGCTCCTGCGCGCAGTCGCGGATCGGGCGTGGCGACTGCGGAGCTGGGATCGATTCATCATCCCCAAGCCGTTCGCGCGACTCACGATCTATGTGAGCGAGCCGATTTTCGTACGCGCACCGTCGCTCCGCGCAGCCGCCGACGAGGCGCCGCACTTCCAGGCGCTCATGCGCGCACTGCCAGTCGCGATCGATGGCTGAGATGCGGCGCCTCGAGCAGTGGAAAGCTGAGCGGCGCAGCGGTGAGCGATCGCGCGTCGAGTGGCTCTGGTACGATCCCGGCGCCGGAGCGCGTCTCGCGCGATCGATGCTGCTGCCCGCGTCTGCGCTGTTTGGCGCCGTGACTCGTGCGCGCAACGCGATGTACGATCGCCACCTTCTTCCCGTGCGCACGCCGCGCATTCCGGCGCTGAGCGTTGGCAATCTGTCCGTTGGTGGTACGGGAAAAACTCCCGTGTCCTCGTGGCTCGCCGTACAGCTGCAGGCGCGCGGCGCGCATCCGGCGATCGTGATGCGCGGCTACGGCGACGACGAGCCGCTCGTGCACACGCGCCTTGCACCGTCGATTCCCGTGGTGGTCGATGCAAACCGCGTCGAGGCGATCGAGCGTGCGGCGGCGCAGGGTGCGGATGTCGCAGTGCTCGACGACGCCTTCCAGCATCGCGCGGCGGCACGCGTCGCCGACATCGTGCTCATCAGCGCGGATGCGTCCGGCCAGGCGGTCCGTCTGCTGCCGAGTGGCCCGTACCGGGAGCAAATGCCCGCGCTGCGTCGTGCGACGCTGGTGATCGTGACGCGCAAGGCGGCTTCGCTCGACCGCGCACGCGCTCTCGCAGCACGCGCATCGGTTGCGGCGCCGGGCGTACCGATCGCCATCGTGCACCTCGCGCTCGACTCGGTGCGCATCCGAACGCGCGCCTCCGAACCACTCGCGTCGCTGCGAGGACGCCGAGTGCTGGCGATCGCGGGTGTGGGAGATGCGGCGGCGTTCGGCGAGCAGCTCGCGCAAGCCGGCGTCGGTGTGCGGCTGCGCGCCTATCCCGATCATCATCCTTTCACCGAATCGGATGCGCGGTCGCTCGCGGCATCGCTGGCGAGCGACGAGATCCCGATTTGCACGCTGAAGGATGCAGTCAAGCTCGCGCCGCTTTGGCCTCGCGAAGCCGCGGCCATCGGCTATGTTTCCCAAGCCGTAATCGTCGACGAGAACGGGAGCGCGATCGATGCGATGCTCGAGCTCGTGATCCAGGCACGTCTACGCCAACTCTGACCCCGCTCGGGGTCCACGGTACTCAATCACCTATGACCGCTGACTTCCGACTCTCGACCCAGAAAATGATCGGTCCCGACAAGGACACGTTCCTCAATGAGGACAATCCTTTCGAGGACATGATGTCACGTTTCGACCGGGCTGCCGAGCTGCTGGATCTCGAGCCCGGTTTGTACAAGATCCTTCGGAGTCCGGAAAAGCAGATCATCGTCTCGATTCCCGTGCTGATGGACAACGGCGAGATCGAGGTCTTCACCGGATACCGCGTGCTGCACAACACATCGCGTGGACCGGCGAAGGGCGGCATTCGATTCGACCTCAACGTCACGATCGATGAGGTGAAGGCGCTCGCGGCGTGGATGACGTGGAAGTGCGCGGTGGTCGACATCCCCTTCGGCGGCTCGAAAGGCGGGGTGATCTGCGATCCGCTCAAGCTGAGCGTGGGCGAGCTCGAGCGCCTCACGCGTCGCTACACCGCGGGGATCATCAGCACCCTCGGTCCCGATTCCGATGTTCCCGCGCCCGATGTGAACACGAACGAACGCGTGATGGCGTGGGTGATGGACACCTATTCGATGCGCATGGGCCACACGGTTACCGCGGTCGTCACGGGCAAGCCGATCGAGATGGGTGGATCGCTCGGCCGGCGTGAAGCGACGG
>DASXQD010000213.1:0-14180 GCA_036493195.1 Gemmatimonadaceae bacterium
GATCCACCGCAATGCCCTTCTGCCCCTCGCGCACCCACTCGTGCTTCTCGGTCGAGAGCGAGACCGTGCTATCCCCTACTCCCGTGATCTCGAAACGGTACGCCGTCTCCTGCGCGCGCGCGCGCAGAGGCGCGCATGCGAGCGCAAGAGCGAAGATCCCCGCGATGCAGGAGAGACGAGCGATCACAAGTGAAAGATCCGCTTCACGAGTGATGTGAGATCATTGAACGTCACGATCGAGAACAGCAGGAGAATGGCCGCAAGTCCGCTGTAGAACAGCCACACGCGCGTGCGCACCGCCAGCGCGCCACCCTTGATCGACTCGGCGAGAATGATGAGAATCTGTCCGCCGTCGAGGATTGGAATCGGAAAGAGATTCACGACGGCGAGATTGATGCTGAGCAATGACAGCAGTGCGAGCAGCGATCCCCATCCCTGCTGCGCCGCTTCTCCCGATTGCACCGCAACGCCCACCGGTCCTTGCAGTCCCTTCAGCGATTGGTGGCCGGTGAGCAGGTTGCGAAGCGTGCGCACGATGAGCCCCGCACTCGACCACGTGGCGCTCCATGCCTCGCTGATCGCCGTGCCGATCGGCACCGCGCGCCGCGTACCAAATTCACGGCGTGTCGCACCGATTTTCCCCACGACCGTGTCTCCGAGCGTGATCGGATCTTGCCCCGGGCTCGCTTCCGGTGTCACCGCGATCTGCTTGACCGAATCGTCGCGCCAGACCGTGAGCGTGATCGGCTTTCCCGGCGAGGCCTCGATGCGATTCACGATCGCCGCCCAGCCGCGCGCGGGCGTGCCGTTTACCGCTGAGATGCTGTCTCCGTGCACGAGCCCGGCCGCATAGGCTGGATGACCTGGAACGACACGGTCGACGATCGGCGGGATGTACGGCGACAGCACTCCCGCGAACTGATCGCGCGAAAAAATTCCCGAGTCGGCGGCCGGAATGTTCGCCTCGCCGCGATTCGTCTGAATGCGGATCGTCTTGTCCGAGTCCGTGGCGATGCGCTCCATCACATCGTTCCATGTCTTCACCGGCTTCCCATCGACCGCGATGACGGTATCGCCCGCGGAAATGCTGCGAAGCAGCGAGTCCGCGCCCGGAATCTCGAGCACCGCGCCGATCTCACGCGAGGGGATCACGGTCTCGCCGTTCGAGATGAACAGACCGGCGATGATGAAGAAGCCGAGGAGAAAGTTCATCGTCACGCCCGCGAGCATGATGAACAGTCGCGCGACGAGCGGCTTCGATTCGAGCCAGCGATTCTCCGGAACGGGACGAGGACCGAACGGCGCCATTCCGTTCGGGTCGTAGTAGCGCGGCCTCTTCTCGTCGGGTGCGATCGCGGGCGCGCCACTCGCGCCAACGGTGGCGACCGGTGTTTCCGCGCCGCCCTCGAGAAACGCCATCGATTCGTCCTCTCGCGAGGCCATGCGCACGTAGCCGCCCAGAGGCAGCGCCGCGAGAATGTACTCGGTCTCGCCCCATTTGTGGCTGAGGAGTGCGGGGCCAAAGCCGATGGAGAAGCGCGGGGCATACACACCCACGAGCTTCGCCGCGATGAAGTGCCCGAGCTCGTGGATGAAAATCACGATGCCGAACACGAACACGATGGCGGCGGGCGTGCGGAGCCACTCTAACATGCAAACATCTCCAAAACGTGTTGTCGCGCAGCCCAGTCGGCGGCGAGCACCGCTGCGCGTGTGTCGTCGGGACCATCCGCGCAGTGTGCCAACGCGCTCTCGATCGCGTGGGCGATGTCCATGAATCTTATCCGATTCCCGAGGAAAAGGCTTACCGCCTGCTCGTTCGCCGCATTGAACACGGCAGGCGCGACGCCGCCCCGGCGTCCGGCCATGAGCCCCAGCGCCAGCGCCGGAAAATCCTCCGTGCGCACGCGCTCGAAGCTGAGCGACGGCCACGCAACGGGATCGAAGCGAGGCATCGCATCGTCCGCCACGCGCTCGGGATGTGTGAGCGCGTACAGCACGGGCAACTCCATACTCGGCGTTCCCATCTGCGCGAGCACGCTTCCATCCACGAACTCCACGAACGAGTGCACGATGCTCTGCGGATGGACCACCACCTCGATCTGATCGTAGGACAGCCCGAACAGAAAGTGTGCCTCGATCACCTCCAGCGCCTTGTTGGCGAGCGTCGCGCTATCGATCGAGATCTTGCGACCCATGCGCCACGTCGGATGCTGCAGCGCATCGGCGATCGTGACGTTCGCGAGTCGATCGGGCATCCACTCGCGAAAGGGACCGCCGGACGCCGTGAGCACGAGCCGTCGTACGTCGGCGCTCGCACGGCCCGCCAGGCACTGGAGAATTGCGCTGTGCTCACTGTCCACCGGAACGAGCTCGCCCCCACCCCGCTTGCACGCGTCCGCCACGAGCGCGCCAGCCATGACGAGCGTCTCCTTGTTCGCGAGCGCCACTCGCTTCCCGGCGGTCACGGCGGCGAGCGTTGCGTCGAGCCCCGCCGCGCCGACGATGGCGTTGATGACGATCGAGACGTCCTGGCGCGTGGCCGCCTCGACGAGGCATTGTGTGCCCTCAATCCATCCGTGATGCGGGGTCGCGCCGTTCGCGCAGATGCCCACGTACGAGGGCGCGAACTCGAGCGCCTGCGCTTCGAGCAGCTCGGTATTCGAGAACGCGGTGAGCGCCGCGACACGAAAGCGATCGCGATGACGCGCGAGCACGCGCAGGGCGGTCGTGCCGACCGATCCGGTCGAGCCGAGTACCGCGACGCCACGAGTGCTCATCGATTCACGAAGAGAAGCACGTGCGGAAAGGTGAAAAGGAAATACGTCATGGGGAGCGCGAAGAGCATGCCGTCGATGCGATCGAGCACGCCACCATGTCCGGGAATCAGGTGCGAGCTGTCCTTCACGCCGCCCTCACGCTTGAGCAGCGATTCGACCAGATCGCCGATCTGCACCGAGATCCCGATGACCGCGCCGAGCGCGAGCGCGGTGGCGGGCCGGAGGTCCAGACTCGCGAGCGGCACGAGCACCCAGTGCGCGTAGGCCCAGCTCGCGAGCATGCAGAACACGAGCGCTCCCACTGCGCCGGCCCGCGTCTTTCCGGGGCTCACGCTGGGCATCAACTTCGCGCGTCCGAGCGCGCGTCCCACGAAGTATCCCGCGGTGTCCGAGATCCACGTCAGCACGAACGGATAGAACACGAGCGCGCTCCCCGCGCGCGCGGTCACGACGTAGTTGTGGTAGCGCAGCGCGTACGCGAACGAGAGAAATCCTGCCGTGTACATCACGCCGAGCAAAGTCACCGCCACAGCGCCGAGCGGATGCTGCTCGGCTGTACGCCTGAACAGCGCGAGCGCGAAGAGCGCGATGATGACCACGGCGCCGAGCGCGATCTCCGGGGGAACGAAGCGCCCCTCCCGAAAATAGTGCACGCCGAGTGGGAGCAGAAACGCGCCGAGCGTGCCGGTGCGCGCGAGCGGCGTGTAGCCGCCCTGCTCGGCAATTCCGTAGAGCTCGCGCGCTGCGAGCGCCGAGACGATGCCCAGCACGACGGCGAGAATCACACCGCCGACGTACACGGCGGCGATGACGAGCGGGATCGCAACGACGGCGACGAGCACGCGCGCCGCCAAATTGGAGAGCGCCACTACGCGGTGACGCGGCCGAAGCGGCGATCGCGATTCTGAAAATCGAGAATGGCCGCGTACAGCTCCTGCCGCCGGAAGTTCGGCCAGAGCACGGGTGACATGTACAGCTCCGCGTACGCGACCTGCCAGAGCATGAAGTTCGAGATTCGCTGCTCGCCGGACGTGCGTATGAGCAGGTCGGGATCGGGGATGCCCGCGGTGTAGAGATGCTCCGCGATCGCGTCCTCATCGATGTCGCTGGCTGCGATGCGGCCCGCGCGCACATCCTCGGCCAGGATCCGTGCAGCGCGCACGATCTCCGCTCGGCTGCCGTACGAGATGAAGAGATTGAGCAGCAACCGGTCGTTGTGCGCGGTGCGCTCCATCAACTGCGCCGCCGCTGCGGCGGCCTGTGTCGTCAGGCGCGCGAGATCGCCGAGCACCTGCACGCGCACGCCCTGCGCCGCCAGCTCATCGGCCTCTCGCGCGATGCATTCCTCGAGCAGCGACATGAGCGCCTGGATCTCGGTGACGGGCCGCTGCCAGTTTTCCTGCGAGAACGCGAACAGCGAGAGCACCTCGATGCCGGTCTCCATCGCGCCCTCGACAACTTCGCGCACCGACTTCATCCCCGAGCGGTGTCCGAGCGGACGGGGAAGATTGCGCTCGCGCGCCCAGCGCCCGTTGCCATCCATAATGATCGCGACGTGTCGCGGAATCGCGCCGTTCTCTCGGATTCGCGCGAGCATCTCCGGCGCCTTCATCGCGAAGCCTGCCCTACACTTCCATGATTTCGGCTTGCTTTCCCTTCAGCATCTCCTCGAGCTTCGCGATGTGCTCGTCGTGCATCTTCTGCAGATCCTTGTCGGCCTGCTTCTTGTCGTCCTCGGACACCTTGTCGAGCTTCTTGATCGCGTCGCGCGCAACCGTTCTCGCATGTCGTACCGCGATTCGCCCTTCCTCGGCCAGACGCTGCACCACCTTCACGAGCTCCTTGCGACGATCCTCGTTGAGCGCGGGAAGCGGCACGCGAATCACGCCGCCCTGGCTCGAGGGATTGAGTCCCAGGTCGGAGTCGCGAATCGCCTTCTCGATCGCCTGCGTCAGCCCCTTGTCCCACGGCGTGACGGTGAGAAGTCTCGACTCGGGAGCGGACACGCTCCCCACCTGCGACATCGGCATCGACTGTCCGTACGCGTCCACGCGCACGGTGTCGAGAAGCGATGTGGACGCCTTTCCGCTCCGAATCGACGAGAACTCCTTGCGCGAGCTCTCGAGCGCTTTGTCCATTCCGACGCGGGCATCTTTGACGAGCTGCGGAATCGTGCTCATTGGACCAGAGTGCCCACTCGATCGCCGCGAATGGCGCTGGCGACGGAGCCCGGGCGTTGAATGTTGAGGACTATCAACGGCATCGAATTCTCACGGCAGAGCGTGATCGCGGTCTGATCCATGACCCCGAGCTCGTCGCGGATGACATCCCGGTACGCGAGCGTCTCGTACATGGTCGCGGTCTTGTCCTTCTTCGGATCCGCGGAATAGATCCCATCGACGCTCGTCGCCTTGATGATCACGTCGGCCTTCATCTGAATACCCCGCAGCACCGCGGCGGTGTCTGTGGAGAAGTACGGATTGCCCGTGCCGCCCGCGAAGATCACGACGCGTCCCTTGTCGAGATGTCGCTGCGCGCGGCGGCGGATGTACGGCTCCGCGATCTCTTCCATGCGGATGGCGGTCATCACGCGCGTGTCGATGTTCTTCTTCTCGAGCACGTCCTGCATTGCGAGCGCATTGATGACGGTGCCCAGCATTCCCATGTAGTCGGCGCCGACGCGGTCCATGCCCATCTTCGAGAGCTGGGCGCCGCGCACGATGTTCCCGCCACCGATCACGACGCCGACGCGGGTCCCCATTGCGACGACGTCCTTGATCTCTCCAGCGAGCCGATCGAGGACGTCGAAATCGAAACCGGTGGAGCGCTCTCCGGCGAGTGCCTCACCGGAGAGCTTGAGCAGCACGCTCGAGTACTTGAGCGGCGCCACGCGGGGACTTACTCCTGCCCCAGCTGAAAGCGAGCGAAGCGCTTCACGACGATGTTCTCGCCGACCTTGGCCGACAGCTCCTTCACGAGATCGCCGATCGTCTTCTTGTTGTCGCGCACGTACTCCTGCGACATGAGCGTGTGCTGCTTGAAGAACGAGTCGACCTTCCCCTGCACGATCTTCTCGCGCAGCGACTCGGGCTTGCCGCTCTCGGCGAACTGCTGCTCGGCAATCCGACGTTCGCGCTCCACCTCCGCCGCGGGAATGCCATCGCGATCAACGGCCAGCGGCGCGGCGCTCGCGATGTGCAGCGCGATCTCGCGGACGAGCTCCTTGAACTCATCGGTGCCGGACACGAAGTCCGTCTCGGAGTTCACCTCGACGAGCACGCCCACCTTTCCATTGTGGTGGATGTAGCTGCCGACCCGTCCCTCGCTCGCGGCGCGATCCGACCGCTTCTCCGCCTTGGCGATTCCCTTGGCGCGCAGCAGCTCGCCCGCTTTCGCCATGTCACCGCCCGCCTCTTCCAATGCGCGCTTCGCGTCCATCATGCCCGCGCCACTCTTCTGGCGGAGCTCCTGGACGTGCTTTGCCGTAAATGCCGTAGTCGTTGCCATGTTCAATCCTTCACGCGTGTATGCGTGTTTATGCGTGTGCTGGTCTCGTGACAGCCGCAGATCCCCGCGCGGCCGCATCAAACATGTCGCTTCACGAGAACGCCGCCGGCGGGGCCGGCGGCGCACTCAGTTTACGTCGAAAGCGGGCCGGACACTACTCCGACACACGCTACTCGCTGGCTGCCTCTTCCGGTGCTGGTGCGCCAGCATCGGCAGCATCCGCCGTCTGTCCTCCAACGTTCAGTCGCGCTGCGATCGCCTCGGGCTTTGCGCGGCGACGCGGGCGCCGGCGGCGCCGCTTCTCGCCTTCATCCGCGGGCTCGGTGCCACGATCGGAGCTGTACGTCGTCTGTCCCTCTTCGCCCTCTTCCGACTCTTCGCGCTTGGGGGCCTCGCGGCGCGCCTCCGCGATCGTGTCCGCGATCGCCTTCGTGATCAGCTCCACCGAGCGAATTGCATCGTCGTTGCCGGCGATCGGCACCGAGATGAGATCAGGATCGGCGTTCGTGTCCACAATCGCAACGATCGGGAGCCCGAGCTTGTTCGCTTCGGTGACGGCGATCTTTTCCTTCTTCGAGTCCACGATGAACAGCAAGCCGGGAAGCCGGCCCATGTTCTTGATGCCCGAGAGATACTTGTTCAGCTTGTCGCGCTCGCGGGACATCATGAGCTGCTCTTTCTTCGTGTAGTTCTGGAAGTCGCCGCCCTCTTCGCTGCCGGCCTCGAGGTCCTTCAGCCGGCGCACCTGCTTCTTCACCGTCTGGAAGTTCGTGAGCATGCCGCCGAGCCAGCGCTCGGTGACGTACATCGCGCCGCAGCGCTCCGCCTCCGCCTGCACAATTCCCTTGAGCTGCCGCTTGGTGCACACGAAGAGCACGTTCTCGCCGCGCAGCACGGCCTCCCGCACGAGCTTCTGTGCGAGCTCGAGCTGGCGCAGCGTCTTCTGCAGATCGATGATGTGGATCCCGTTGCGCTCGGCGAAGATGTAGCGGCGCATCTTCGGATTCCAGCGGCGGGTCTGGTGTCCGAAATGGACACCGGCTTCGAGCAGTTGATCGAGGTTGGGCAGAGTCATGAGTGTCGAAATTCCCTTCGGGTTTGGTCGGCGGCTTTCGTCATCGCAGCGATCGACCGCACGTGGCGGCACCCGTCGCAGCTCGGAAAGCCTGAAAGATTCGCGGCGTACGGAAGTCGCACGCCGCGATGGTGCTTACCGCTTCGAGAACTGGAACCGCTTCCGGGCCTTCGGACGGCCTGGCTTTTTGCGCTCGACCGCGCGCGCATCGCGCGTCATGAGGCCGAGGTCACGCAGCTTGCGACGATGCGTCTCGTCCATTTGCACGAGTGCGCGCGACACGGCGAGGCGCAGCGCGCCCGCCTGTCCGCTCTGTCCACCACCTTCGAGCTTCGCCTTCACATCGTACCGGCCGAGCGTGTCGGTGGCCGTGAACGGCTGCTGAATCGCCGACACGAGCGTCGGACGCGGGAAGTAATCGCCGAGCGTGCGGCCGTTGACGTCCCACTTGCCGGAACCGGGGCGGATGTAGAGACGGCAGACCGCTTCCTTCCGGCGCCCGATCGTGTGCGTAATCCCTTCGGCCATTACTTGCTCTCGCTCTGCGTGAGTTTGAGGACGGTGGGCTGCTGCGCGGTGTGCGGGTGATCCGCATCCGCGTAGACGCGCAGCTTGAGACGAAGCACCTGACGTCCGAGTGCGGTTTTCGGGAGCATGCCGAACACGGCCTTCTCGATCACCCGCTCCGGATGCTTCGCGAGCATGGAGGCGAACGGCGTGAAGCGCTCGTGTCCCATGTAGCCGGTGTGATGGAAGTACCGCTTCTGCTCCGCCTTGCGGCCGGTGACCCGAACCTTGGACGCGTTGATGACGATGACGTTGTCACCCGTATCCATGTGCGGCGTAAACATCGGCTTGTGCTTGCCGCGTATGATGCGTGCGACCTCGGCCGCGAGTCGTCCGAGCACCATGCCTTCGGCGTCGACGATGAACCAGCGGTGCTCGATGTCGCTCGGTGTAGCGGTGTAAGTTGATCTCATGTGCGTCGAAAATGGCATGCAGGACGCCAGCGCTCCGAATGGGAGCGACGCGGCCGACTAGGTGTTTGGGACAGACTCTTAAGCTACGAAAGGAGTTAGCCGTTGTCAACGCACGTACGAGTGGTCGCTTTGGCGTCCTTCGGAGCGCTCGTTGGACTCTCCGCCTGCGCCCACCCGGTGAGCGAGCGCTTGGGCGACCTGTGCGCCGGCTACTCGGTGGTGCAGCACGTGACGCTCGTGATCGATACCCTGACGCCACGAGCCGGCATCAGTGCGCAGAAGCTCAAGGGCAGCTCGTACCCTCTCACGATCAACCTGCACAACCTCCTTAACCGTCGTCGCTGTGAGGACAACAGCGGCGAGGGCTCCGTGATCGGCTACCTCCCGGACGTGCTCACAGCGGCCGTGACCACGCGAAAGCAGGTGATGCGGTGGGACATCGAGGGGAAGCTACTGCGCGTGGATCTCAACCCTGGGGTGATCGACAACAATTTGAACTTTGCGCTCCCGATGGACGGCAGTCCTGGCCGATGGACGCTCGCCAAGCTCTCGGGCCAGGTGGGATTCGGACGGCTGCTGAGGGATTCGACTGCTGGTAGGCCGTGAGGGAGTGAGTGCTGCAACTGCCAACTGCGCTCGTCACGAATCAAACCAATGAACGACGAATCGAACCGATGCGCGGGGACGGGACTCTGCACTCGGGAGCCTCCTGTCGCGTGGCGCGGTTTGCCCTTTCCGTTCGATCCGTTCGATCCGTTCCATCCGTATTTCCAATTTGTTGGAGCTGGCCCGAGCGGCCGTTGCCGTTCCGGCTCAGGGCAGAGCAAAGCATTGGATGAAACGACAGAAACGGACACAAATGGACACAAACGGATCGACTCGGTGCCCGGCGGTCGATCGGTGCGCATGAACAAGGGTACTTTCCTGGTTGGCAACGGAAGCAACTGCAGTGACTTCGCTCTGCACGCCTGCCGTTTCCAACAAAAAATCAGTTGCCTTTCTTCCTCGCGAGAGAACGGCCGGATTGTACTGATTCGATTCGTTTCATTGGGTTGATTCGTGACCGGCGCAGTTGGCAGTCACGACTCCCTTGTCCTACTCGAGCTCCACGAGCAGTGCTCCCTTCTCCACCGCTGAGCCCACGGTGACGTGCACCGCGCGCACCTTCCCGGCGGCGACCGTGCGCAGCTCGTTCTCCATCTTCATCGCCTCCATCACTATGAGGCCGGCACCGGCTGTCACGGTGTCTCCGACCTTCACTCGCAGCTGCACGATCAGACCCGGCATGGGCGCGCGCAGCGGCGCGGGGCCCGACGGCTTGGCCACCGATGCCTGCATGTCGCGGATCGCGCGCGCGCGGCTGTCGAGCGCCTCCGCGTCGTAGCGGTGCCCATCGAGCCACATGCGATAGCGGCCGCGCGCGACGCGCTCGCGGAGCACGACGCGGTGCACCGCGTCGTTCACGCCCACGATGCGCACCGGCGTGCCGGCCACGGTCTGGATCGAGACCAAATACTTGACTCCGTCAACTATCGCTTTCCCGTCCTGGATCTCGACGTTCAACCGTCGACCATTCACCTCGACGACGTACATCATGCGGAGAGCGGCACGAGCTCGCACACGGTCTCGACGTGCGCGGTCTGCGGAAACATGTCGTAGGCGCGGAGCGCCGCGATGCCAAAGCGCGGCATGCGCGACAAGTCGCGCGCGAGCGTCGCCGGATTGCAGCTCACGTAGACGATCCCGCGCGGCGGCGGACTGCACTGCTCCAGCTGCTCGGTGACACGCCCGTCGATGCCGGTGCGCGGCGGATTGAGCACGATCACATCCGACGGCAGGAGCGAGGGGAGTACCTCCTCCACCTTCCCGGAGTTCGACTGCGAGCCGGCGGGGAGCCGCCGCGCTGCATGCGCCGACGCATCGGGATCGAGCTCGATCGCCGCGACGCGCACGCCGGCATCCGCGAGCGCGAGTGCCAGCTCGCCCGCGCCGGAGTAGCCATCGATCACGGTTGTGGGGCGATACGACATCACGCGCGCGAGCACGTACTCGTGCATCTGCGCAGCGACCGGCGCATTCACCTGCGCGAACGAGGCGCCGAGGGTGCTCGCATTGCCACGCTGCTGCATGAGGCGGCGGCGCTTCTTCTCCGGAATCCACCAAAGCTCCGCCAGCGCGGGCACCGCCTCGAAGAACCGCAATGCGTCGGGCCACACGTCGCCGCCCTCGAGCACGAACGTCGCACTGGTCTCATCGATACGCACGGCGCCGCGCAGCGCGCGCGCGCGAGGCAGCAGCGCCTGCGCCTGCATGATGGTTCTCCAGATCGCCACCACTCGCTCGTCGGTGATCGGACAATCGCGGAGCGCGAACACCTTGCGCGGCGAATCGTAGGGATGCAGCCCGGCGATCCAGTGCGCGCCCTGACGCTGCATGGCGAGCGTGAGCTTCCGCCGGTATCGCCACTCGCCGGGGCTCGGCTCCACGTGCGGCGGCTCCATGGGCCGCTTGCCGATGCGCACGATGGAATCTCGGATGATCCCGCTTTTCGCGTCGAGCTGCGCGCGATAGTTGAGGTGCTGCAGTTGGCAGCCGCCGCACCTGTCTTTCGTATAGTGCGGACACGGCGGCTCAACGCGACTTGGCGAGCCGCTCACGAGATCCGCGAACGGCGCGCGCGCGAACGATCCGCGCATCGCGATGTCGACTACGCCCACATCGCCGGGAGCGGAGCGCGGCACGAAGACCACGAATCCCTCTGCGCGCGCGACGCCGTCACCGCCCGCGGCAATGGACTCGACCGAAACGGTGATCGCCGACATCACCGCTGCCTCAGTCCATCGCGCAAAGCTGCGATGCGCCACGCCTCGCCATCATCTGCGCCATATGCCGTGCGCGCGGCAGCGGGAGCGAGTCGTCCCGCTCGCTCGCTTTCGGCCAGCAGCGCCGCCGCGATCGCGACTGCGATCTCCCCCTCCGGTGTCCCCGCGCCAGCGGTGAGCGACGGCAGCCTGCGCTCGAGCCACTGGATGTCGATCGCGCCCGTCTGAAAATCGGGATCATCCATCACACGCAGATGAAAGTCGCGCGACGTTTCGACGCCGACGATCGTGAGCTCGAGCAGCGCGCGCCGCATGCGCGCGATCGCCGCGTCGCGCGTGTCCGCCCACGCGATCAGCTTTCCGAGCAGCGGATCGTAGTGCAAACCGATCTCGCTTCCCGCGCCCACACCGCCATCCCAGCGCACGCCCGGTCCGCCGGGCACGCGCAGGAACGAGATCACGCCCGTGGATGGAAGAAAATCGTTGCCCGCGTCCTCGCTCGTGATGCGGCACTCGATCGCCCAGCCACGCGGCTCCGTCATCAAGGGGACAACGGGCAGCCGCTCTCCCGCCGCGATTCTGATCTGCCACTGCACGAGATCGAGTCCCGAGACGAGCTCGGTCACGGGATGCTCGACTTGCAGCCGGGTGTTCATCTCGAGGAAATAGAAATCGCCGTTCGCGTCGAGCAAAAATTCGCACGTACCGGCGTTCACGTATCCTGCGGCCTTCGCCATGCGCACTGCCGTGTCGCCCATCTTTCGGCGAAGCTCGGGCGAGACGGCCACACTCGGCGCCTCCTCGATCATCTTCTGGTGTCGCCGCTGGATCGAGCACTCGCGCTCCCCGATCGAGTGCATCGTGCCGTGCTGATCGCCCAGCACCTGAATCTCGACGTGTCGCGGGCCCGCGATGTACTTCTCGACGTACACGGCATCATCGCCGAACGAGGTCATCGCCTCGCGCTTCGCGCTCTCGAGTGCAAAAGCGAGCTCCGATGATGCACGCACGACACGCATGCCCTTCCCACCGCCGCCGGCGGACGCCTTGAGCAGCACGGGATAGCCGAGTGACGCGGCGACATCGGCCGCTTCCCTGGCGTCACGCAGCGGATTCGTCGTGCCGGGCACCACGGGCACGTTTGCGGTGGCCGCCAGAGCGCGTGCGGCGGTCTTGCTCCCCACCGCTGCGATGGCATCGGCTGGCGGGCCAATGAACACGAGTCCCGCGCTCGCCACCGCGCGCGCGAAATGCTCGCGCTCCGAGAGGAATCCATACCCGGGATGGATCGCCTCGGCGCCCGTGCGCCGCGCCGCCTCGATCAGCTTGTCCGCGCGCAGATAGCTCTCGCGTGAGGGAGCGGCGCCAATGTGCACGGCTTCGTCGGCCTCGCGCGCGTGCGGCGCGGAGGCATCTGCATCGCTGAACACCGCTACGGAGCCGACGCCGAGCTCGCGGCACGCGCGTACGATGCGGAGCGCGATCTCTCCGCGATTCGCGATGAGGACCTTACTGAACACGCAGCTCGCGCTCGGCGACGGTCAGAATGTCGCTCATGGGTGCTCGTTGAAATTGAGTACTGCCGACGAAGCTGTAGCGCAGCGTGCGATCCGCGTCGATGAGAAAGGAAGCGGGATGCGCGCTGTTGAAGGCATCGATGCCGAGCGGGTGCCAGACTCCGTACGCCTTGATGACTTTGCGATCACCATCGCAGAGGATGGGGAAGCGATACGGCTCGGCGAGGTTCTCGAGCGAAACTCGCACGCGAAACCACGCCTGCGCGAGCACGGCCGCGACGCGAATGCCGGCTGTCTCGAGCGACGGCAGCGCCGCTTCGAGCTCCGCCAGCTGCCGTCGGCAGTTCGGGCACCACATGCCGCGATGAAACACGAGCAGCAGCCCGCGATGATTCGCGAGCAGCGAGTCGAGATCGAACGTGCTGTCGGACACCGCGTCGCGAAGCTGGAACGGCGGGACGCGATCTCCCAGTCGCAGCGTGCTGCTGGGACGCGGCATCAGAGTGGAATGTTTCCGTGCTTGCGCGAAGGATTCGTGTCGCGCTTGGCGCGCATCGTCTCGAGCGCATCGATGAGGCGGGGGCGCGTGTCTCGCGGATCGATGATGTCGTCGAGATATCCGCGCGAAGCCGCGATGTAGGGATGCGCGAACTGCTCGCGGTACTCGGCGACTTTCGCATCCATCGCCACCTCGGGATCCTCGCTCTCCGCGATCTCGCGCTTGAACAGAATTTCCACCGCGCCCTTCGGCCCCATGACCGCGATCTCGGCGGTCGGCCACGCCACGTTGAAGTCACCGCGGATATGCTTGCTGCTCATGACGTCGTACGCGCCGCCGTACGCCTTGCGCGTGATCACGGTGAGCTTCGGCACGGTGGCCTCACAGTAGGCGTAGAGCAGCTTCGCTCCGTGCCGGATGATTCCGCCGTGCTCCTGTCCGACGCCGGGGAGAAACCCGGGGACGTCCTCGAACGTGATGATCGGAATGTTGAAGGCGTCGCAGAATCGAATGAAACGTGCGGCCTTGATCGAGGCGGGGATGTCGAGCACGCCCGCGAGAACGGCGGGTTGATTCGCCACGATCCCGATGCCGTGTCCGCCGAGATGTGCGAAGCCGCAGAGAATGTTGCCACCGTAATCGCGATGCACTTCGAGGAACTCGCCATCGTCCACGATGCGGCGAAGCACGTCGTGCATGTCGTACGGTTTGTTCGGATTGTCCGGAACGATGTCGAGCAGCGCCTCATCGCGTCGGTCGCGCGGATCGGCTCCGTTGCCGCGCGGCGCCCCGGCGAGATTGTTCGACGGGATGAAGCGGAAGAGCTCCCGGATCTGCTGCAGACAGGCGATCTCGGAATCGCACGCAAAATGCGCGACGCCGGACACCGAGGCGTGGGTGTCGGCGCCGCCGAGCGTCTCCATCGTGACATCTTCGTGCGTCACCGTCTTCACCACGTTGGGACCGGTCACGAACATGTACGACGTGCCGCGCACCATGT
>DASXQD010000214.1:0-6737 GCA_036493195.1 Gemmatimonadaceae bacterium
TACCATCTTCGATGCGCTCGATCACGACCTCTGCTCCCGCGGCAATGGACGCGCCCTCCAGCCCCACCGCCGGTACGACTTGATGGGCGCCATCGTGCTCGTAGACGATTTCGCCCGGCCGCGCATCGGAAATTGCCTGCGAAACTCGCGCCGGATGACCCTGTAGAGCAAAGCGAGGATCTTCCGCGTGCAGCGCGGCGCTCGGAACTGCCCAGCCCGCGATGACGGCTACCATTCCCGCAGCGGCTGCAGCGGCCGCGGCACCGGCAATCGCGAGCATCGCCACAGCGCCGAGTGAAGAATACTTGGCGAGCGGATAACCAACGATTCCGAAGAGTGCAGCAGCGGCTCCGACCGTGGGGAGGTTCAGATACTTGACCCAGGCGCCATGACGCTGCTTGCGATCGATGCCGCCGATCATGGCAACGACGCCTACGATCAGGCCCGCGAGAAGAAAGAGTGCGAAGAACACAGTCATGATTCTGATGTGGGCCCCGGTGAAGGTCATCCGGCCGATAATGGCCAATGCTACGGGGGAGGCGCGAATTCGCAACCCTCTTGTGCTGCGCGTCTTACGGACGCTCAGCGAAAATCTATCCTGAGAGGGGGCGATCTTCAGCCACGGCGCTGAATCGAGCTCATGCGGAAGGCCGCCAGGCAATGATACGAGAGCGTCAGCGGCAATCCAGTACTTCACTGGCGGCGTAATGCAGTGTACCCTGTGTCCCGGGCGCAAGCTTTGCCAGCACGATGCTGTGGCATACATCCCATTCTTCCATCGAGGTATCTCATGTTTCGCCGAATTCGAATTGCTTTCACAGTGGCCGCGACGCTCCTTGTCGCCGGTGCGCTCATCGCCTCAGCAGCCGTTCGTGGCACCGCTTCGACCGATCGAGTGGTGGGAGCGGCCGCCGACAGCGCAACGGGCTGTCTGCAGAAGGGCGATAAGCCGAACACGTTCAAGCTGGTCGCCAAAGATGGGAAGTCGTGGGAAGTGACGAGCTCGAAGCTCTCGCTGGCGGGCCACGTCGGACACACGGTTACCCTGAGTGGCGACATGATGAAAGATCAGACGTCGCAGATGAAGGACACGAGCATGTCGAAAATGAAAATGGGTGATTCGAGCATGTCGGGGATGGGTTCGTCGAGCGGCACGCTGAACGCGACGTCGATGAAGATGGTGAGCGCGACCTGTAGCTGATCGCGCTGCGAACCATGCGGTGAAAGACGAACGGCCAATCGAGAATCGTCGATTGGTCGTTTTCGCTTGTCAGCACCGGTCTCCTGCGGCATCGCCGATCGCCGAAGTCGCGAGCGAGCTCGCGAGAAACTCTGCCACACGCCACTCCGCGTAATAGAATGGTCGCCACGGAAGCGATCCGGAGATGAAGCCGACGTGGCCGCCGCGCTCGACGAACTCCACGTGAAGCGACGGATTCGCGCGGGCAACGTCGCGCACCTCATCCAGCACTTCGCTCGGGAGAAAAGGATCGTCTCGGGCGCTCAGGAGCAGCGTGCGCACGTGAACGCGCGCGAGATACGGAAGAGAGCTCGAGCGCGCGTAGTAGTCGTCGGCATCGCGAAAGCCGTGCACGGGCGCCGTGACCAGATCATCGAAATCGTAGAGCGTTCGCGGGCGCTCCACGATCTCGGCGCGAATCGCGTCCGGGAAGCGAGTGCTCTTTTCGAGCGCTTTCCGGCGCAGCGTACGAAGAAAATGCGCCTGATACAGGCGAGAGAAGCCGCGGTCGAGATACCGTGAGCCGCGTGCCAAATCGAAAGGCACCGAAACCGCCGCGGCGCTCAGCAGCTGTCGTGGTGCGCGATCGCCCTGCTCGCCAAGCCACTTGAGAAGGACGTTGCCACCGAGCGAGACGCCTGCAATGAGGAGTGGGCGTGCGGGATCGTCCGCAATCAGACGACGAACGACGAAGTCGAGGTCCGTCGTCTCGCCCGAGTGGTAGAGACGAAGCGCACGATTGGGCTCGTCGCCGCAGGAGCGAAAGATGAGAAGATCGGCCGCCCACCCGCGCAGCTGCGCCTCCCGCAGCAGTCCCCCGGCATAGTGGGATCGGACCGTTCCCTCGAGACCGTGAAGGATCAGAAGTCGCGGCGCGCCAGCGGGAGCAACGATCCGATGAAGGTCGAGGAAGTCGTCATCCGGTGTCGACCACCGCTCCCTGCGCGTGGGCGGCCGCGCGGAGCGGCGCATGAACTTTCCCCAGAGCGTTCGCAGATGCGCTCCTGGAATCCACCAGGCTGGCCGGTATGCGTGGGCTCGCATGAGTGGAAAGCTACGGACCGAATGCGAAAGGCGCTTGGGAATGAGCGGATCTCGGCGTTTATTTCGGTATGGACGTTCAGGTTTTCGGTGTCAGAAAAAATCCGGACACGAGGAAGGCGCTGCGATTCTTCGCGGAGCGGCGCGTGAAGACACACTTCGTCGATCTTGCGGAGCGCGCCGCATCACTCGGCGAGCTTCGTCGTTTCGCGCAAAAGTTCGGCGTGTCCGCGCTCGTCGATGAGAGCTCGAAGCGCTACCTCGATCGCGGCCTGCGGAACGCGCGGATGTCGGATGATCGATGGCTCGAGCTGTTGGCGGAGGAGCCGTTGATGCTCAAGATGCCGCTCGTACGCCAGCAGAACCGGTTGAGCGTTGGGTTGGCGGAAGCGGAGTGGAATGGCTGGATGGCAGCGACATGACGCAGCTCTCGCTGTCCAATGTCGCCGTGGAGTTCGGCGCGACGAAACTCTTCTCGGATGTCACCTTCACCATAGCCGCACGCGAGCGATGGGGAATCATCGGACGCAACGGCACGGGGAAGACGACGCTCTTCAAGTTGATCACCGGCGAGATGCAGCCGTCGCGGGGAGTGATCGCACGACAACCCGGGCTTCGCGTAACTCTACTCGAGCAGCACCGTGACTTTGGCGATGCGAAAACGGTGTGGGAGGCTGCGGCGGGGCAGTTCGCCGAGCTTCTCGCGCTGGAGCAGTCGCTGGCGGATCAGGCGACGAAGATGGGAGAGCTCGGCGAATCGGTGAGCGAGCAGGTGCTCACGCGCTATTCGCACGACCTGGAGCGGTTCGAGCGCGAGGGTGGGTACACGATCGCGCCACGTGTGGATGCCGTGCTGCATGGCCTCGGTTTCGATCCGGTTGATGCGCGCACGCGTCCACTCGAGCGGCTGAGCGGCGGTGAGCGCGGGCGCGTCGGACTCGCGCGCCAGCTCGTCGCACCCGCCGATGTGCTCCTCCTCGACGAGCCGACGAACCATCTGGACCTCGAGACCACGCGTTGGCTCGAGGAGTATCTCAAGTCGACGGATGAGACGGTGGTGCTCATCAGCCACGACCGCGCGTTTCTCGAAAACGTGGCCGATCACATTCTCCACGTCGAAGCGCACGGCGCAACGGCGTACGTGGGCGGATATACCGCCTTCATCGAGCAGCGCGCGCATCGACAGCTCGAGCAGCAGCGCGCATTCGTGCAGCAGAAGAAGACGATCGACAAACAGGAGGACTACATCCGGCGCCATCTCGCCGGACAGAACAGCAAGCAGGCGAAGGGTCGTCGAAAGATCCTCGCGCGATTACCGCGTCTCTCGCCTCCTCCGGGAGAGGAGGACACGATGTCGCTGCGTCTCGAGGTAGGCGAACGTGGAGGCGATCAAGTGGTCGTGGCGGAGAAGCTGCGGCTCGCGGTGGGTGACCGCGTGTTGATCGACGATTTCAGCGCGGTCGTTCAGCGCGGTGACGTGATCGGATTCATCGGGCCGAACGGCGCGGGAAAATCCACATTGCTGCGTGCGCTCGTCGGCGATCGCTCCACCGAAGGCGGCGACATTCGCCTGGGCGGCTCGATCACCCCCGCCTACTACCGCCAGGATCTCGCGCAGGTGCCTGCGGATCAATCCTTGTACGACGTGATCAACGATCTGAGGCCCATGTGGGGACGCGGGGCGATTCAGGGACACCTCGGCCGCTTCGGCTTCAGTGGTGATGCGGTGCAGCGCTCCGCGGCCACTCTCTCGGGTGGAGAGCGAGCGCGCGTCGCACTGGCGATGATCATGCTCTCGCGTGCGAATCTGCTGCTGCTCGACGAGCCGACGAACCATCTCGATGTCGAATCGATCGAGGCTCTGGAGGATGCCGTCGAGCGTTACGGCGGAACGGTCTTTCTCGTGAGCCACGACCGCGCGCTGCTGCGTGCGCTCGCGAATCGTGTGTGGATTCTGCACGATCGTCACATCACGGACTTCGACGGCAGTTTCGCCGAGTGGGAGACGGTGAGCGCTGAACGGGAGCATGCCGCAAGCGTGGCCGCGTCAGAGGAGCAGGAATCGAGGCGTGTGCGCGAGCGCCAGAAAACGCGCACGAGTGCCAAGGATGGAAAGAAGGAGAGTGCACCGCGCCGGCGATCACGCGAGGAGATTGCGGATGCGGAGGCTGAAGTGGCGCGGCGCGAGGCCCGCGTGGCGGAGCTGACGACGATGCTGGCAGATCCGGAGCTCTACAACCGCGGCAACGGAGGGAAGAAGGCGGCATCGCTCGGCGCGGAGCTCGAGCGCGAGAAAGAGAAGCTCGAGCGCGCGTTCGCAGAATGGGAGCGAGCGATCGCGACCGAGTAGCGCTCGGGGTCCCGCTAGAATTCGCCGACGAATCCGATTTCGGGCTCGAGTCTGTGCCCGAACTCGTCTTCCACGCGCTGCTGCGCCGTGGCGATCAGCTCGCGAATCTGTTGCGCTGTTGCATGACCGAGGTTCACCACGATGTTCGCATGAATGTGCGAGATCTGCGCATCGCCAATGCGAAAGCCCTTCATGCCGCACTGATCGATCAGTCTCCCGGCGCCCACTCCCTCGATCTTCTTGAAGATGGAGCCCGCGCTGGGGTTGATCTCGAGCCAGGGATGTCGCGCACCGCGCCAGCTCAGGTTCTCCTGCATCACGCGGAACATCACATCCGGATCTCCCGGCGTGAGTGCGAACGTAACGGCGAGCACGATATCATCGCGATGATGAAAGACGGTATCGTCGTAGCCGAAATTCACGTAGCCTGCGTCGACGGTTCTCCGAGCACCCTCGGCGCTGAGTATCTCGCACGACTCGAACACCTCGGCAATGAATACGGTTCGCGCGCGCTCGGGTGCCGGGGAAAGGAAGTGCAGGTTCTGCCAGATTGCGCCGCCCACGGTACTCGGGATGCCGACGAAATGCTCGAGCCCCGACCACCCACGATGCACCGATTCCGAGATCAGGTCGCGCATCACCGCTCCACTTTCCACCCAGAGCCTGCCGCCATCGGTCCAGCGCTCGTGGTGCGCGACATTGCGAATTACGATTCCGCGAAAGCCCTTGTCGCCGATCAGGATGTTCGCGCCAAGCCCCAGCACGAAGTAAGGAACGCCGAGCTCGCGAGCCGCGGAAACCGCAAGTGCGAGGTCATTGGCGGAAGCGGGCTCGCAGAACAGATCTGCGGGTCCACCAATCTTGAACGTGGTGTACGGTGCGAGTGCGACGTCGTGGCGCGGCTTCAGCGAGTGAAGCCGCTGTTCGAGGGCAACGATCGCAGCCGAAAGGTCTGTCATCGGCGCGAAAGAAAGCGCACGGCTATCGCCGACGCCACCACTAGCTCCGCTTTTTCGATTTGGGATCGCCCCTCCGTTCTTCCTGGCGCGGCGGCATGGCCGGCGTGGCGCGCTTCGCGAGGACGCGCTGCACGTCGGAGAGCGAGCCACCGGCGGCGCGCAGTGCGACGAGCGCATGGTACAGCAGATCCGCCACTTCCTCCGTCGCTCGCGGCAGATCGCCATCTGCGCACGCGGCGATGAGCTCCGCGGCTTCCTCGCCGAGCTTCTTGAGGCGAAGATTGCGATCTTCCAGCAGCTGCACCGTATAGCTCTCCGTCTTGGCCTGCTCGGTCTTCGTTTTCGGAGGATGCGGCGCATGGGAATTGTCCACCTCGGCGCCTGCCGCCCGCCCGGCGATCGTGGCGTCGAGTGCCGAGAGTGCATCGCCCATCGATTCGGGACCGACGAAACACGAGACGGATCCGGTGTGGCACGCGGGGCCGCTCGGCACGACGCGCGCGAGCAGCACGTCGCCGTCGCAGTCGGCCGCGAGCGACACAACGCGCTGTGTGTTGCCGCTGGTCGCTCCCTTGTGCCAGGCGCCGCGCGTACGCGAGAAGTAGTGCATCTCGCCCGATGCGAGCGTGCGCTCCACCGCCTGGCGGTCCGCGTGCGCAACCATGAGCACCATACCGCTCGCTGCATCCTGCGTCACGACGGTTATGAGACCACCATTCTTATCGTACTCCAGTCCCGACAGATCAAGCATGTACATCCCTCGCAGTGCTGGTGCCGAGAAGTAACCGCGATTCGGTCGCGACCCCCTGATTGGTCGCCACGGCGCTCCCTCCGAACGCGGTGCGCGTTCCCTTCCAATCCGTGAATATTCCGCCCGCTTCTTCCACGATGGGCATGAGGGCGGCGGCATCCCATGGCGAGACGATCCCGTCCACCATCACCTCTGCCCTCCCCGTAGCGACTAGCAGATAGCCGTAGCAGTCACCCCAACTTCGGGCAACCGCGGCCGTGCGGGAGAGCGCGTGCCAGCCGGCCAGGTGCTGGGTGTCGCCCGCGAATCGCTCGTCCGTGGTCAATACGGTAGCCTCGCGCAGAATTGCCCGCGATGATACCCGGCACCGGGCACCGTTCCACCAGCATCCGGCGC
>DASXQD010000215.1:0-8881 GCA_036493195.1 Gemmatimonadaceae bacterium
ACGCTGAGCGTCGCCACACCCACAGCCGAGGCGGCAAGAAAGCGTCGCCGGCTCATCATCTCGCTGCTCACGCCTTCTGCTCCGCGGGCTGAAGTACGGTGGAGTAGCCCGCCTGCGCACGTCGCCGCTCGGCCTGCGGCCACATCACGATCAGCCCGCCGATCGCCATGATCAAGCCGCCATACCACACCCACCACACGAGCGGATTGAAGGTGATGCGCATTTCCGCAGTGTCTTCGCCGATCACGCCCGCGAGCACCACGTACACATCTTCGCGAATTCCTTCCATGATGCCGACTTCGGTGGCCGGCTGGAATGTCGGAACGCCGCGGCTATCCATGTACTGGCGCTTCTCCGTCTTGATCACGCCCACACGCTTGCCGTTGCGAAAGGCATCGAGCAGCACGGCCGTGGTCTGGCGATTGAGCTCGTCGTAGCGCGAGACGCCCTGACTCACGAAGCGCCACTGATTGCCGTACGGATCCACGGCTTCGTAGTTCTCCCCACCCTTGAGCGTGACGTCGAACTCCTCCTTGAATGCGAGCCCGGCGAACGCCGCGAACAGAATCACGATGCCAACGTGCACGATGTACCCGCCGTAGCGCCGGCGATTGCGCGCGACGAGCCGCACGAGCGCCATCACCGCATTCTCGCTGTACATCCGACGCCGGGCTCCAACGCCCTTCCAGAATTCCTGCACGATCGTTCCCGTCACGAAGCCGCACAGCGTGTACGCGACGAGCGCGCCGAAGTCGCGCATGCCGAACGCGAACAGCGCCGCGCCCGTAGTGATGCCGACCAGCACCGGCCCTGTGAACTGCCGCTTCAGATTTTCCGCGGACGCGCGGCGCCAGGCGATGAGCGGCCCGATGCCGGTGAGCGCGAGCAGCGCGAGCCCGAGCGGGATGTTCACTTTGTTGAAGAACGGCGGACCGACGGTGATCTTGTTGTTCGTCACCGCCTCGCTCAGGATCGGGAAGAGCGTTCCCCAGAGCACCGCGAAGGCGATTCCGACGAGCAGCAGATTGTTGAAGAGGAAGCTCGCCTCCCGGCTCACGAGGCTCTCGAGCTCCGCCTTGGCCTCGAGATCGTTGAGCCGCGTCGCGACGAGATACGCAGTCACCGCGATCGAGATCACGAGAAAGGTCAGGAACCAGGTGCCGACGTTCGACTGCGCGAACGAGTGCACGCTCGAGATGACGCCACTCCGGGTGATGAACGTTCCCAGAATCGCGAGCAGGAACGCCGACACGACGAGCGTGACGTTCCATTTGCGCAGCATGCCGCGTTTCTCCTGAACCATGATCGAGTGCAGAAACGCGGTGTTCACGAGCCACGGGAGAAACGATGCGTTCTCCACCGGATCCCACGCCCAGTACCCGCCCCAGCCCAGCTCGACGTACGCCCACCACATGCCGAGGATGATGCCGGTGGTATTGAAGAACCACGAGACGAGAGTCCAGCGGCGCACCGCCGCGAGCCATCCCGCATCCAGCCGACGCGTGATGAGCGCCGCGATCGCGAATGCAAACGGAATCGCGGTGCCGATGTAGCCGAGATACAGATTCGGTGGATGGATCGCCATTCCCGGATTCTGCAGCTGCGGATTGAGCCCGGTGCCATCCGGCGGTATCCAGTCGAGCCGCTCGTACGGATTCGATCCGAAGCACAGCGTCATCACGAAGAAGAGCGTGATGGCGGAGAGCGTCGCGGTGACGTAGGGCATGAGCTCGCGATTGCGCGAACGATTCGTCCAGACCGCGATCGCCGAATAGCCGGAGAGAATGAACGCCCAAAGCAGGAGCGAGCCCGACTGCCCGGCCCAGAATGCCGTGACCTTGTAGACCGACGGGAGATTCGCGCTCGTGTACGAGGCGACGTAGCGAAAGGAGAAATCGGAGTGCAGCAGCGCGGTCCACAGCCCGAGCGCCGCGAGCAGCAGAAATCCGAATGTCGCATACGACGCGCGCTCGGCGCTCGCGATCAGCTCCGGGCGCTTGTAGTAGCCGCCTGCGAATCCGACGGTCGTTCCCCAGGTCGCCATGAGAAGCGCGACCCAGAGCGACAGCTCACCAATGAGAATCATGAATGCGCAGCTGCAGGTGCCGATGTGTAGCCAGGCACGCTGCGATATTTCTCCGGAGCGTTTTCATAGCGCGACGCGCACTTCGCGAGCACCGTCGTTGCGCGAAAGGTGCCGTCGTGCGCCAGCCTGCCTTCGAGCACGACGTCGACGCCATCCGTGAACGTATCCGGAGGCAAGCCGCGGTACGACACGGGATACACATGCGCGCCGTCGGTAACGGAGAATGTCATGGAGCGGCCGGAGGCATCGCGAACGATCGAGCCCGGAACGACGCGCGCGCCGACCTTCACACCGGTCTCGTAGAACGAGGGATCCGTCGAGATCTTCGTCGAGAGCTCGGTTGGCGTGAGATAGTACACACCGGTCTGCCGAATCGATGTGACCATCAGATACGCTGCGACACCGAGGATGACTGCACCGCCAAGCAAGAACTTATTTCGCGCCTTCATGGATTGCCTCCAGCCCTGCCGTAATCAGTCTTCCTTCCGCTCCGTCGTGGCCTCTCTGCGCACGTGCGCCATGATGGCCTCGAGCTCGGCTTCCGCTTGTGCCCGTTCTTCGGCACTCCAGGCCGATGTCCTGCGCGTGACTTCGCGCACCCGCTCGAGCATCTCGCTGACGAGCGCGCGCAGTACTTCGTTCGTGCGTCGCTCGTCCGTGCCTGTGGTTCCGGCGTCGCCGTTTGCGGAGTCGGTCATGAAGGGCCCTGAGTGAGATTGCCGTTCCATCGCTCCCGCGAGCACGTCCAATATAGGGCTCGGCTCCATGTCGTAATAGTACAAAGCTCGTGCGGCAATTCTTAAGAACGATTTATCTGGTGTGCGACAGTACGCCGGCCGCCGCCGCGTTGCCCGCCACATCCCAGGTGAGGTCCTTCACGCTGAAGAGCCCATACGAATGGTGATCGTAAATTTCCTTGCCGATGCCGACACCGAGCGTCAACGACGAGGCGGCGACGAGCGCCGGGTCATGATGCACGTTCGATGCGCGCAACGCGCTGTACGTCACGCTTTCGACGAAGGCCGACATGAAGAAGTGTTTGACCTTATCCGCGCCGAACCAGTGGTCGCCGGCATGCAAGCCGAACACGAGCACGAGCGCGTGCATCAGGCGCTCCGCCGCAGCGCGCGTGCGCCCCACAGCCGCTCGAGCTCGGCGCCGATGAGCGCCAGCGCGCGCTCGAGCAGAATTCTGTGCTCGGGCGCGTTCACCCAGCTGCTCGCGCCGGACGGATGTGGCAGCGGAATCACGAGCGAGCGCCCGCCCTCGTGCTCGACGTCGTGCACCTTGCCGATGATCGTGTCGAGCGGAGCCGAGGGCAAAAATTTTTCCATCGCCAGCTTGCCAACCGGAATCAACAGCTTCGGCCGAATGATCCGCAGCTCTGCCTCGAGCCAACGGCTGCACTGCTCCTGCTCGAATCGCGACGGAACGCGGTCGCCGCGCCCGGACGGGCTCGGCCCCGGATAGCAGCGCGTGACCGCCGCGATGTAGACGCGCTCGCGAAACGTGGGCTCGTCCACGCCGATTCCCGCGAGCCAGCGGAACATCGTCTTCCCCGCCCGGCCCGCGAACGCGCGGCGCTCGCTCGGGCTCGTCTCCACCTGGCCCGGCGCCTGACCCACCAGCATCACCTTGGGCGAGCGAGCCATCGACAGAATCGGCACGACGCCTGGATCCTCGTGCCCGCACGCGCGACACGCGTCGAGGGCGGCGCAGTGCGCATCGAGCTTGCGTGCGAGCGCAGGGCGGCTCACTCGGCGTCCCGCGCCCATGACAACGTGGCCCGAACCGCGCGCGCCCATCCCTCACGCGACGCGCGTGCGGTGGCGGCGTGCGCGCCGGGGCTGAACGACTGGAAGCGCCGCGTGCCGAGAAAGGTGGATGCGTCGGGCCACACGCCGGCGGCCACACCCGCGAGCCCGGCCGCGCCGAGCGCCGTCGTCTCCGCCATATCCGGGCGCTCCACCGGAACGCCGAGCACATCCGCCTGAAATTGCATGAGCCAGCGATTCTCCGTTGCACCGCCGTCCACGCGCAGTCGATCGAACGAGCACCGGCCGCGCGACTGCATGACCTCGAGCACGTCCGCCGTGGCGAATGCCATCGCCTCCAGCGCCGCACGCGCGAAGTGCGCCCGCGTGGTACCGCGCGTGAGTCCCACGATCGTACCACGCGCACCCGGCTCCCACTGCGGTGCGCCGAGTCCCGTGAGCGCCGGAACGAAATACACTCCCTCATTCGACGTGATCCCGCCCGCGAGCGATTCCGTTTCCGCCGCGCTCGCAATGATTCCGAGTCCATCGCGCAACCACTGCACCGCGGCACCGGCAACGAAGATCGCGCCTTCGAGCGCATACGCCGGACGACCCGATGCGTCGCAGGCGACGGTCGTGAGCAGGCCGCCGCCGGGCGAGCCGCGCTCCATCCCGGTATTGAGCAGGAGAAAGGCGCCGGTGCCATAGGTGTTCTTGCCCTGACCCGCGGCCCAACATCCCTGCCCGAAGAGCGCGGCCTGCTGGTCGCCCGCAACGCCCTGAATCGGAATGTCGCGCGCGAGCCCGAGCAACGCGCCGAGCGCCAGGCCGAAATCGCCGCTCGATGCGCGAACCTCGGGAAGTATTGCGCGCGGCACTCCGAACAGCGCGAGCAGATGGTCGCTCCACTCGAGCGAGCGAATGTCGTACAGCATCGTGCGCGACGCATTCGTCGGATCGGTGGCGTGCACCCGGCCACCGGTAAGATTCCAGATCAGCCAGGAGTCGACGGTCCCCGCCGCGAGCGTGCCGTCGTTCGCCATTCGCCGAATCTCGTCGTGCGCGAGCAGCCACTCGAGCTTGGTCGCGGAGAAGTACGGATCCGGCAGCAATCCCGTGCGCGTCGCGATGTCCTCGGCTTGCGGCGCCAACTCCGCGCAGCGCGCCGCCGTCCGGCGATCCTGCCACACGATCGCGCGTCCGATCGGCGCACCCGTGCTTCGATTCCAGAGCACGAGCGTCTCGCGCTGATTCGTGATGCCGATCGTCGTCGGGACCGTACCCGCGCGGGTCACCGCCTCGCGCGCCGCATCGAGCGTGCACGTCAGGATGTCGAGAGGCTCGTGCTCGACTCTGCCCGGCTCGGGATAGTGCTGCGGAATTTCGCGGTAGCCGCGGCCGAGCACGCGGCCATCTGCGGCGATCACGAGGCAGGTGGCGCCGGTGGTTCCGGAATCGATCGCGAGAACGGACTGCATGGCGCGAAAGCTACGATGGAGAGCTACACCGCCACCACATCCTCGGGGCGCACGCGCTTGCGGCGCTCGGGAAAGTGCTCGTCCAGAAAGCGAATGAGCGCGCGCTCCTCGGGATAGTGGCCCGCCACCTTCTTTCCCGGATTGCGCGGCATGATCGTCTCGCCGTGATCGAGATAGCGCGCGAGGATGATCGGATGCACGTACGACGCCCGACAGATGGCCGGCGTGTTCCCGAGCTCCGCACTCACGAGACGGATCGCCAACACGACATTTTTCTTCGCCTCGCGATCGTTCGCCGGAGGCCCGAGGTCGGAGAGCACCGTGGCCACGCGCACGGTGCCGCCCCACGTGCGGAAGTCCTTCGCGGTGTAACGCACAGTGCTGATGTGGCGAACGTAGTCGTTCACATCGCGCTCGGTGAGATTCTTCCATGAGCGGCCGTCGGTGTAGCGAAAGAGACGCGTGCCCGGCGATTTCAGCATCTCGCTCACGATCTTCGCCAGCGCCCGGTCCACCACGACGTGCCGCTGCTGCTTGTTCGACTTTCCCTTGAACTCGAAGACGATCGCGTTGCCTTTCACGCGCACGTGCCGTTTGAGCAGCGACGAGATGCCGAACGTCTTGTTCTCGCGCGCGTAGCGCTCGCTGCCCACGCGAAAAAACCCCTTGCTGATGAGGCGCACCACGGCGGCGGCCACGCGATCGCGCGTAAGCTCCCTGCCGCTCGCGATCTCCGAGTAGAGCGTCTCGCGTATGCGCGGAAGGTCGCGCGCGAGCCGCCGCACGCGGTAGTACTTGCGCTGCTCGCGTGCCGCGACGGCGCGCTCGTGGTAGTGATACTGCTTGCGCCCCTTCACGTCGAAGCCCCACGCCTGGATCGCGGGTCGCGTGCTCGTGGCGATGTGCACGTCGCGCCACGCGGGCGGAATGCGCATCGCGTCGATCCGCGCAAGCTGCTTCCGGTCGGTGATCGTGCGCCCGCTGGGTCCGAGATACCGGAAGCCCGTGCGCTTGCCGCCGTGGCGCGTGATCCACTGTGTGCTCATGGCGGTGTGCTCATGGCGGTGTGCTCATGACGGTGAACTCATAGCCCGCTCCTCGAAAGCAAGAAGCAGTCCGACCATGTAGATTTCAGGAGCTGAAGGTCGCCGAATTCGCGCCGCTTCCCACTCCGTACATGACCTACACGAATCTCCTCTTCGAAGTCCGCGATCGCATCGCGACGATCACCATCAATCGTCCCGACAAGCTCAACGCGCTCGACGATGACACCATCGCGGAGCTCGGCCGCGCCATCGACGAGGTGGTCAGTCGCACGGATGTGGGCGGCGCGATCGTCACCGGCGCGGGGGTGAAGGCGTTCGTCGCGGGTGCGGACATTTCGCAGCTCGCGACGCAGGGATCGCTCGATGGACGGGCGCGCGCGATGGTCGGACAGCGCATCTTCACGCGCTTCGAGCAGTCGCCAAAGCCGGTGATCGCGGCGGTGAACGGCTTCGCGCTGGGCGGTGGGCTCGAGCTCGCGCTCGCATGCCACATCCGCATCGCCTCCGAGAACGCCAAGATGGGACTCCCCGAGGTCAAGCTCGGCATCGGTCCCGGCTATGGCGGCACGCAGCGTCTGCCGCGGCTCATCGGCAAGGGACGGGCGCTCCAGTTGATGCTCACCGCGGAGATGACGGATGCGGCGGAGGCATATCGCATCGGCCTCGTGAACAAGGTCGTGCCGCAGGCGGAGCTGATCGCGACAGCGGAAGCAATGCTCAAGCAGATTCTGGCGAACGGACCGATCGCCGTGGCGATGTGCATCGAGGCGGTGAATCGCGGTCTCGACACGACGCTCGAGGAAGGGCTCGTGATCGAGGCGAACCACTTCGGCCTCATCGCCACCACCACCGACATGCGCGAAGGGATGCGCGCGTTTCTCGAGAAGCGTCCCGCCGCGTTCACGGGCGAGTGACGATCGCCGCGGGCGCGATCGCGCAGCATCCGATCGCGCACAGCGCGCTGGTTCGCCTCTCGATTCGCGCCTTCCGGAATCTGAGGCGCGCCGAGCTCGATCTGCCCGCGGCGGGGATCGCGCTGGTCGGCGAGAATGGACAGGGGAAGACGAACTTTCTCGAGGCGATCTATTACCTGCGGCTGCTCCGATCGCTCCGCGGCGCGCAGGACGCGGAGCTCGTCTCGTTCGGCGAATCGGGCTTTCACCTGGCGGGCGCGATCGAGGGTGCGCGCGCGCACGATGTGACGGTCGGCTTCGACCGGTTGGGCCGACGCAAGAAGATCACGCTCGACGGGCGCGAGCCCGAGCGGATGGCCGACGCGCTCGGCGCCTTCCCGGCGGTGATCTTCTCGCCGCGCGATGCGGTGCTCGTGTCGGGCGCACCGGTCGAGCGCCGGCGCTTTCTGGATGTCATGCTCGCGTTGAGCTCGCGGCCCTATCTGCTCGCGCTCCAGCGCTATCGCGGTGCGCTCGCGCGGCGCAACGCGGCCATGCGCGAGATGCGGTTGAACCACGCCGCACGCGAGGCGTGCGCCGCGGTGTGGGAGCCCGCGCTCGCGGAGAACGGCGCGGTCATCTTCACGGCGCGCCAGCAGTGGGCAGCGCAGTACGCGGCGCAGTACGCGAGCCGGAGCGAGGCGATCGGCGAGCGCGGCGCCGCGACGATGCGCTACGCGAGCTCGCTCGATGCCACGCGGGGAGACGCGGAGCAGGCGCTGTTGGCCGCGCTCGAGAAGAAGCGACCGATCGATGTGAAGCGAGGCATCACGCATGCGGGGCCGCACCGCGACGATCTCGATCTGTCGCTCGATGCGCGCGAGCTCCGCACGTACGGCTCGGCGGGGCAGCAGCGCACGGCGGCGATCGCGCTGCGGCTGCTCGAGGCAGCCACACTGCGCGAGGCGACGCGTGCGGAGCCACTGGTGCTGCTCGATGATCCGTTCGCGGAGCTGGATGCGCGTCGCGCGTCGCGCATCCTGGAGCTGCTCTCGAAGGAGGAGCGAGGGCAGACGATTCTCGCCGTTCCGCGCGATGCGGATATCCCGGATGCGTTCACGCGTCTCGAGCGATGGCAGGTGGATGCGGGTGTGCTCACCCGAAGTGGCGCATGAAGGGTCCGTCCCGGAAGCCCGAGAAGATGTCGGACGTGCTCGCGAGCTTCATGGCGAAGTCCAAGGAGGGAAGTCGCGTCGATCAGGCGCGTGTGGTTCCGGAGTGGCCATCGCTCGTGGGCGAGCAGATCGCGGCGGTGACGGAGCCGATCATGATCACGCGGGACGGAACGTTGTTCGTGTCCGTAAAGACGAGCTCATGGATGAGCGAGCTGTCACTGATGGAGCCCCAACTGCTGCTTGCGATCAATGCGGATCGGAGCACTGGAAAGGTGGCCAGAATTCATTGGCGATTGATGGGCTAACTGCTTGATTTTCAAGCAATTCTGGCTAAATTAGGTGAGCTGGATGCAGGCGCGGAATCGGTGTTTCTTCGGTGCCTGAAAATCATTACGTACACAAGGTGCACATGGCGAAGACTACGACTCAGCCGGCGCAGTATGACG
>DASXQD010000216.1:0-3711 GCA_036493195.1 Gemmatimonadaceae bacterium
CTCACCGCTGGATATCAGAAAATCTTTGCGCCCGATCCTGCGTTGGGTTTCCTGGCGCATGCGAGATTGCTGATCGATGCGTCGGTGAGCGGACAACTTCCGGCCGGAGTGGCAAGCGCGGCGGCAGCAACGAGGATGGCGGTGAACGACAAGCTGGACGCAGGAGTTGCCGCGTTCTTTATTATCTGCGTGATCGTGGTACTGTTGGCTTCGATGCGCGAATGGTGGATGATCCTCTCTGGCCGAAAGGTCAGAGTCACGACCGAAATCTCCTTCGAGACCGCTGCATCGGTCGCCGTCGCGCAGTAACGTAAATGCTCACGTCCCGGATTCGCTGAGTCGTTCACGAGCGACACATCCAGGTCTCGCAGTGAAAACGTTCTTTTGAACCGGAGCAGCATGGACCGAATTCTGGTCACCGGAGGAGCCACCTTTTCCGGTCTGCATCTCGTGCGAAGTCTCGTGCGCGACGGGCACGCAGTGCGCGTCCTGACCCCATCGCTCGCACGAGCGCGCGCGCTGCTGCCGGCCGAGACGGAAATACTCGTGGGCGAAGTCACCGATCGCGCGGACGTGGCACGGGCGATGGAAGGACGCGAGGTCGTATTCCATCTGGCCGACAGCGCCGGCACAGGGCGCGTCACCAGCACGGACGATCACTGGCGCATCAACGTGCTCGGCACGCGGCTCGTGATGCAGGCGGCGCTGGATGAGGGCGTTCGTCGCATCGTGCATTCGGGCACTGCGCGCGTGCACGGCGACACGGGCCGGGGCACTGCAAACGAAGAGTCCGCCTTTCGCCCGGCGAATCCGTACGAGCTCACCAAGATGCAGGGAGAGCGTCTCGCACTGCTGTTCGCTCGCGAGCGGGGGTTGCCCGTTGCGTTCGCGCGACCGACGTGGACGTATGGCGCGGACGACAGGCGCTTTCGCCGGATGATGGCCGCGGTGCGCCGGGGACACGTCGTGATTCCGGGCACGCGGAGGGCACGCGTGCACCCGATTCACGTGGACGATCTCGTGCGCGGCCTCAAGCTGCTTGCCACTCGTGATGATGCTATCGGCGAATGCTTCATCCTCGGAGGACCGGAGCATCTCGCGCTTGACGAGCTGATCACCGTGCTCGCCCGCGCGATTGGAGTGCGACGTCCGCAGGTGCACATCCCCGAGCTGTCGACGCGTCTGCTGATGTGGGCATCCGAGCGGCTCTCGTTCACTGGAGGCCTTCGCGGGCGGCTCGAGTTTTTCACCAAGAGCCATGTGTTCGATGTAGGAAAGGCGGCACGCGTGCTCGGCTTCAACCCGCGTGTGTCCGTTGGGGAGGGAGTGGGTCGCACGGTGCTGTGGGAGGAGCGCGTTGCGCTCGTCGCACGAGGCAGGAATCAGACACGTCGCGGCAATATGGAGCTGCTCCCGCGACCATCGGCGGAGCTTCGCCGCCGCTACGCGCTGAGCGACGATGCACTCGTCGTGGGCGCCGTCTCGCGATTCTTCCCGTTATCGGGCACGCGACACCTCATCGAGGCGTTCCCGCGCATTCACGCGGCTGTGCCTGCCGCGCGACTGCTTGTGGTGGGCGACGGAACCGAGCGCGAGGCACTCGAAACTCAGGCGATGCGCCTCGGAGTCTCGCCGTTCGTGATTTTCGCGGGAATGCACGACGATATCGCGGCGCATCTGCGGCTCTGCGATGTGGCGGTCGTCGCGTCCACGGATGATGGCCTTTCTCTCGCTGCGATGGAGGCGTTGAGCGCCGGTGTGCCGCTCGTGGCTACGCGCATGGGCAGATTCACCTCGGTCGTGCGGGACGGCGAGAATGGGCTGCTCGTGCCTCCGAGCGATGCGGGCGCGCTCGCCTCTGCGGTGATTCGCGTACTGCGAAATCCGGTGCTTCGCGGAGACCTCGCGGCGCGCATCGGCGCAGCCGGGAGAGGCGGTGCGCTCGACCGTTGGGTGGACGGTTCACCCAGGGCCGCGCACGGCTGAGACTTGCGAGCGGTCCGTACAGGTGCTTCTCTAGGGTTGTCCCGCGCGTAGCGATCACGCGTCTTTTCGTACGTCCTCACTCCCATTCGATGCGACTTCAGACCACTGCCGCCACGGTTCTTGGCGGCGTATTCGCGCTCGGCGCACAGCAGCCATCGCCTCGGGCAGCCCCCCCGCACACCGCCTTCGATTTTTCCATCAAGGGCATCATGCGCGGCCACGAGATGGTGGGACGCACTCCGTCGGATGTGCGGTGGTCAGCCGATAGCCGCTGGATTTACTTCTCGTGGAATCCGCCAGGCACGGAATCGCGAGCGCCGCTGCAGCCGTATCGCGTGCGCGCCGCGGAGGGAGCGGTGCCTGAATCGCTGAGCGTGGCGCAGATGGACAGCGCAGGTCCGCTCGCGGCCGTGGGAGACTTGTCCGCCGACAACACGATGCGCACAGTCGAATGGAACGGCGACATCTTCGTTGTGACTCTGCGCACCGGCACACTTCGGCGACTCACGAGCACCATTGCGAAGGAAACGGATCCGCATTTTGATCGTGAGGCGAAGCACGTGTTCTTCGTGCGTGACGACAATGCGTTCTCCTTCGATCTCGCCTCGGGCCAGGAGAGGCAGCTCACGGACATCCGCTCCGGTCCCAAACCCAAGGAAGACGAAAAGCCCACGGCGCAGCGCGCATTTCTCGAAGCGCAGCAGCGCGAGCTGCTCGGCGCGGTGCGTGACGAGATCCATCTGGACTCGCTCGAGAAGCGTGAGAAGGCGCAGCTCGACTCGCTCGGGCCGCGAACGCTCTGGCTTCGCAAGGACGAAAGCGTGAGCAGCATCTCCGTGTCGCCGGCGGGAAACGCGCTGCTGCTCGTGACGACGATCCCTGCCGGCGACAAGCAGCGAGTGACCGAGATCCCGCACTTCGTCACGAAGAGTGGATACACGGAAGAAAAGAAGTCGCGGGAAAAGGTGGGCGATGTGCAGGACGGCGGCCGCATTGCGTACATCCCGCTCATGCGTGGCGAGCCAATCTGGCTCACGCTTTTTCCGGGCGACACCGCGAATGCGCCGGGGCTCGCGCAGGTGAATGGCTGGAACGACGACGGCACGAAGGCACTCGTGTTTGCGGTGAGCTTCGACTGGAAGACGCGCTACATCTACACGGTGGGTGCGAAGGGCGCGCTCACCGCGCTCGACACGCTGCGCGACAGCGCATGGGTGGACGGACCCGCACTCGGCGAGGCCGGCTGGCTCGAAGGTGGACGGCGCATCTGGTATGTGTCGGAAGCGGATGGCTACGCACACCTCTACACGATGTCCGCTGCCGGCGGCGGCAGAAAGCAGCTCACGAGCGGCAACTGGGAAGTCGACGATGTCGCGCTCTCCAACGACAGGCGCAACTTCTATCTCCACACGAGCGAGGAGTCGCCATTCGAACAGCAGTTCTATCGCATGCCCGTCTTGGGCGGCGTGCGCACGCGGATCACGAAGGCGAGTGGCGGCCAGACCGTGGTCGCATCGCCAAACGAGCTGTTGCTCGCCGACGTGTACTCGACCTCCAATCGCCCGCCCGAGCTCTACGTGATGCACGATCAGCCGGGCGCGAAGGAGTCGCGGCTCACGCTTTCGCCAACGGCCGAGTGGCTGAGCTTCCACTGGCTCGTACCCGAGATCGTGATGATTCCTGCGTCCGATGGAGTGCAGCTGCCCGCGCGCATCTATCGGCCGA
>DASXQD010000217.1:0-4776 GCA_036493195.1 Gemmatimonadaceae bacterium
GATTACGACGCGAACAAGTCCGTGTACGGCCACGCGTCAGGACTTCCGGATGGCGGCGATTCGAAAAGCGTCGGGGCCTTGCTCACCACGAGCGGCGATTCGGCACCAGCCGACGTGCGGGTGTTCGTGGAGAGCCTGCGAAAAAACGTCGGCGACGGAAAGGAGCAGTAAAAGAACGTCGGCGACGGAAAGGAGCAGTAACAGTAGCAGTAGAAGGAGCAGTAGAAGGAAGCGAACGCCCGCGCGCTCAGGCCTTCTCGATCGGGGGGCCGAGCGGGTAGCGCCCGTACTTGAGCTCAATCGAGGCGATCTGGTGGACGAGCTCCGCGAACTCGCGCTCCGAAAAGTGAGCGCACGCGGAGCGCAGGCGCGACGTGATATCGGCTTTCAGTAGCTCGAAGTCGCGATTTTCCTCGTGATGCATCGAAACAGCCTGTCTCTCGAGACGGGATTGGGATGGATCCGGGGCGGCTCAATGTAAGCCACGCGCCGGCATTCGCGCCAACTGTTTATGGATATCGAGCCGGACGAAATGTGTTCGAAAATGGGACGCATTTTCTCGATTTCGGACGTGTCCGGGCTGTCCGCATCGAGTGTAAGATTGTGTAAATCATTGTTGCGGGCCAACTTAGAAGATTCCATCGTTGGCACGATCATTTCATTAGCATTTCCACGACTTCAGGCGCGTTTCGCCGCGCCTGATGCTCTCATCGTGACCTTTATCCCGATCGTCGAGACCCCATTTGGACATCAAGCGCGAGCCACCGAAAAAAGGGAAGCGAGTCGTTTTCATCGGCGGAGCCATCGTGGCCCTCGTCGCCGTCACCGTCGCGCTCAGCCGGCTCGAGGCGGCTCCACCAACCGTCGAGCGCGGATCGCTCTGGATCGATACCGTTCGCCGCGGCGAGATGGTGCGCCAGGTGCGCGGCCCCGGCACACTCCAGCCGGAGCGGATTCAATTCGTCTCGACCGTGACCGCCGGCCGCGTCGAGCGCGTGCTCGTGCGCCCCGGTGCTCCCGTCACGGGCAGCACTGTCTTGGTCGAGCTCTCCAACCCGGATGTGCAGCTCGAGGCACTCACGGCCGAACAGCAGCTCAACGGCGCTGAGGCGGCGCTGGTCACGCTCCAGACGAACCTCCAGACGCAGCTCCTCAATCAGGAAGGCGTCGTCGCCACCACGCGCTCGGATTTCAACGAGGCGAAGCGAAACGCGGAAGTCGCCGCGGGCCTCGACACGCTTCTCTCCAAGAACGACGTCGGCAAGGCGCACGACAAGGATCAGGAGCTCGAGACGCGCATGCGCATCGAGCAGCAGCGACTGAACGTGATGTCGGAGAACATCAAGCAGCAGATCTCGCTGCAGCGCGAGCAGGTGGCAAAGCTGCGCGACATCGTGCGCTATCAGGAAGGACGTGTGCAGTCCATGAAGGTGCTCGCCGGCGCCGACGGCGTCGTGCAGGACATGGACCTGCAGCCGGGTCAGTGGCTTCAGCCCGGAACGCTGCTCGCCAAGGTCGCCCAGCCCGGAAAACTCAAGGCCGTGCTGCGCATACCGGAAACGCAGGCCAAGGACATCCAGATCGGCCAGCCCGCCCAGATCGACACGCGAAACGGGATCATCCCTGGACACGTATTTCGTGTGGACCCCTCATCACAGAACGGCACGGTAGGGGTTGAGGTCGCACTCGAGGGCACCGTACCGGGTGCGCGTCCCGACCTCTCGGTCGATGGCACGATCGAGATCGAGCGATTGAAGGACGTGCTCTACGTCGGACGTCCATCGTACGGACAGGCCGAGAGCACGGTTGGAATGTTCCGGCTCTCTCCGGACGGCAAGGAGGCCACGCGCGTGAACGTGAAGCTCGGCCGCAGCTCCGTGAACACGATCGAGATCAAACAGGGGCTGAACGTGCACGATCGCGTGATCATTTCGGATATGTCGGCCATGGACTCCCACGAGAAAGTACGCGTGCAATGATGCAGGTCTGATGCAGGTCGATCCCCATTTCCCGTTTGCTCCGTCCTCTCACAAGCGATCACAATGACCTCTTCTCAGCCCCTCACGACCGGCACGACAACGCTGGACTCACCGCTGCTGCGCCTCGACGGGATCACAAAGGTCTACTATACGGACGAGGTCGAGACGCACGCGCTCTCGGGCATCCATCTCGAGGTGAAGCGCGGCGGCTATCTCGCGATCGCGGGCCCCTCTGGGTGTGGCAAGACCACGCTGCTCTCGATTCTCGGTCTGCTCGACACGCCGACCGACGGCAGCTATCTGCTGGACGGCGAGCCCGTCGGAAAGCTGAGCGCCGCCGAGCGCGCACGCGTGAGAAACCGCCAGATCGGATTCATCTTTCAGGCATTCAACCTGATCGGCGATCTCACCGTGTACGAGAATGTCGAGCTGCCGCTCACGTATCGCGGCATGGAGGGGAGCGAGCGGAAGAAGCGCGTGCACGATGCGCTCGAGAAGGTCGGGATGTCGCATCGCATGAAGCACTATCCGTCGCAGCTCTCGGGCGGTCAGCAGCAGCGCGTTGCCGTCGCGCGCGCCGTCGCCGGCGAGCCGCTCATTCTGCTCGCTGACGAGCCCACCGGAAATCTCGACTCCACGAATGGCGAGGCGGTGATGGAGCTGCTGCGCGACCTCCACCGGCAGGGCGCCACGATCATCATGGTGACGCACGATCCCCGGTACGCGCGCCATGCGGACCGCTCCATCCATCTGTTCGACGGACTGATCGTCGAGGATCTCAACCAGGAGCAGGCCGCGCGCGATGAAGCACAGCTGCGCGAGTCGGGCTTCGAGGTGAGCTGAGTCATGGAAGCCTTCGTTCGCGATCTGCGCTTTGCGGCGCGCATGCTGATCTCGCGTCCCGGATTCACCGTGCTGGCCGTCGTGTGCTTGGCGCTCGGCATCGGCGCGAGTGCCGCGATCTTCAGCGTCGTGAACGGAGTGCTGCTCAAGCCGTTGCCGTTTCCCGAGTCCGAGCGGCTGTTTTCCTACGGCACCAGCCGTGGCAAGATCGAGCGCGGACCGCTCTCCGCGCCGGACTTCGTCGATCTGCGCTCACAGTCGACGCGCGCCGATCTGGCGGTGTATACGGATCAGTCCTACACGCTGCGGAACGACGAATCCGTAGTTCAACTGCTCGGCGCGGCCATCTCGTCGAATCTGTTTCGAGTGCTTGGCGTCTCTCCGCTGCTCGGACGAAGCCCTTCGCTCGAAGAGGAGCTTCCGAAGCGTGGCGACGTGGTGGTGATCAGCTACGGCGTGTGGCAGCGGTTGTTCAATGGCGATCCGAAAATCATCGATCGCAAGGCTCGCATCGATGCGACCGATTACACCGTGATCGGCGTGATGCCCAAGGGGTTCAGCTACCCAGTCGATGGCTCTCGCGATATCGATGCGTGGGTACCGCTGACACTGGCGGGTGACTCCAACTTTGCGAATTCGCGCGGCTCGCACTATCTGCGCGGGGTGGGGCGGCTCAAGCCGGGCGTCTCGTTGACCCAGGCGGGCGCAGCGCTCCACGCCATCAGCGCGCGATTGGCGGAGCAGTATCCAGGCACGAATCGCGACCGTCTCAGCGGCGTGAAGGATCTGCAGGAGAGCATCGTCACAGATTCTCGGACCTCGCTCCTCGTGCTTGCGGGCGCGGTTTGCTGTCTGCTGCTCATCGCGTGCGCCAACGTGGCGAATCTGATGCTCGCCCGCGCGACGCTGCGGTCGAAGGAGGTTGCCGTGCGCACCGCGATCGGTGCGAGCCGGTTCGTGATCCTTCGTCAGGTGTTGACGGAGAGTGTGCTGCTCGCCGCCGTTGGAGGGATCGCCGGTCTGCTGCTCGCGGTGTGGGGCACCGATCTGCTGCTCAGGCTCGCGCCCCGTGCACTGCCGCGCGTGCATGACATCACGCTCGATTGGCGCGTGCTGGCCTTCACCACGATCATCACGATCGGCACGGGCTTGCTCTTCGGCTTCATGCCGGCGATTCAACTGAGCTCCTCGGACCTCAACGGAACGCTCAAGGAGGGCGGCCGCTCGGTGACTGGTGCGGCGGGCGGCAACCGCACGCGGTCGGCGCTCGTGATCACGGAAGTGGCGCTGTCGCTGATGCTGCTCGCTGGCGCGGGACTGTTGAGCGCCACCGTGTTGCGCCTGCAGAAGGTCGATCCGGGTTTCGATTCCACGAACGTGCTGACCGCGGAAACGTCGTTGCCGGAATCGAAATACAAGACGGATGCCCAGCAGACGGCCTTCTACGATCTGATGTTGGACAAGGTGCGCACCATTCCCGGAGTGATCGATGCCGCCGCGGTGAGCATTCTTCCGCTGAGCGGCAGCAACATGACGATCAGCCTCATGCTGGAAGGAGAGCCGCGCGGCGACGGAATCCCCGCTGCCCACGGCGAAATGCTCGACGTAGTGACTCCGGACTTCTTTCCGGTGATGAAGATCCCGCTCAAGGCAGGGCGACTCTTCACCGCGCAGGAAGACTCGACTCCGCTCGTCGCGATCGTGAACGAGGCCTTGGCGAAAAAATACTGGCCGGGACAGAGCGCAGTCGGCAAGAGAATCTCAGTGGGTTATGATAGCGATTCGCTCCGTGAGATCGTGGGTGTGGTGGGCGACGTCCGTCGAACCGAGCTCGACGAGGAGCCGGCGCCCGCGATTTACCTGCCCCATCATCAGGCGGCGTACCCGGGACTCACGTTGCTGGTGCGCACTCGTAACAACGCGACCAACGTTCCCGCGGCGCTGCTCCGCGAAA
>DASXQD010000218.1:0-15326 GCA_036493195.1 Gemmatimonadaceae bacterium
ATGTAGGCAAAGCGCTGCTCGAGCGTGCGCACGGTTGCCGCCGGCCCGTACATCCGGAGCGCGGATCTCGTTCGCACCGAGAGCGCGCGCACATCGTCGATGCCGTGAATGTGATCCGCATGCTCGTGGGTGAACAGAATCGCATCCACGCGGTCCACGTGCGCTGCGATCAGCTGCAGCCTGAGCTCCGGCGGCGTGTCGATAAGAATGCGCTGGCCGGCATCGGTCTCCACGAGCGCGCCGCTTCGCGTGCGCTTGTCGCGTGGGTCGCCCGACCTGCACACCTCACAGCTGCAGCCGATCTGCGGTACGCCGAAGCTCGTTCCCGTGCCGAGGAAGGTGAGCTTCACACCACCTCGACGCGCAGCAGGTTGGTCGTTCCCGGCACGTCGAAGGGAACGCCCGCCGTCACCAGCACGCGGTCGCCGCGCTTCGCGAGCCCGCGCCGCTCGATCACGGCGCGCGCGTGCTCGAACATCTCCTCGTAATGCGCGGAGCGCGGCACGAGCTCGGGGATCACGCCCCACACGAGCGCCAGCTGCCGATACGTGCGCTCGCTGTCCGTGAGCACCAGAATCGGCACCGCGGGACGATGCGACGCGATGATGCGCGCGCTGAAGCCACTCTTCGTGAACACGATCACGAGCGGCGCGCCGAGTGATCTGGCCGCGGCCGTCGTCGCGGCCGCGATCGCATCCTCCGTCGCCACGTGTCCCTCCACGTCCGCCGCCACCTCGAAGTTGACGTGCGGCAGCGGACGCCGCTCGATCTCCATGATGATGCGCGTCATGGCGGCCACCGCGAGCTGCGGATAGGCGCCCGTCGCCGTCTCAGCCGAGAGCATGACGGCGTCGGTGCCATCGAGAAGCGCGTTCGCCACATCACTCGCCTCCGCGCGCGTGGGGCGCGGATTCGTGATCATCGATTCGAGCATCTGCGTGGCGGTGATCACCGGGCGCCCCACGGCGTTGCACACCGCGATGATGCGCTTCTGCGCGATCGGCACCTCTTCGAACGGCAGCTCCACACCGAGATCGCCGCGCGCCACCATCACCGCATCGGACGCCTCGACGATGCTGCCGATCGCCGCGAGCGCGGTGTCCTTCTCGATCTTCGCGACCACCAGCATCCCCGGCGGGATGAGGAGGCGGAGCTCCGAGATGTCCTCCGCTCGGCGCACGAAGCTGAGCGCGAGGTAATCGAGCTGCTGCTCGACCGCGAAGACGATATCCGCGCGATCCTTGTCGGTGATCGAGGGAGCGGACACCGCGACTCCGGGGAGATTCATCCCCTTGTGGCTGCGCAGCAATCCGCCGTGCACCACGCGCGCGCTCACGCGAGGCGCCTCGACCTCGAGCACGACGAGGTCGATCAGCCCGTCGTCCATGAGCACGCGGTCGCCGACGTGCACGTCGTTCGCCAGCCCTTCGTAGGTGACCGGAATCTCGTTCGCCTTCTCGAGCCCCTCGGGCGCGAGCACGATGTCGTCTCCCGAATTGAGCTCCACCGGCGAGGCGAGGTCGCCCACGCGGATGCGCGGACCCTGAAGGTCGCCGAGGATCGCGACGGGGCGCGAGAGCGCGGTCGCGCACGTCCGCACCATCGCGATCGTCGCGGCGTGCTCCTCGTGGGTGCCGTGGGAAAAATTGATGCGGGCGACATCGAGCCCCGCCTGCATGAGGGAGCGGATCACGCTCTCGGTGGCGGAGGCGGGGCCGAGGGTGCATACGATCTTCGTGCGCGGAATCGGCGAGGCCAAGATCAGGTCCGGAAATGGGAGAGCGGGCGGATGCGCGCCTTAACGGGGCCGTGGAGCGGACGTCTCATCGGCATTGTGCAGAGAGCCATTCACAAATCTAGTGGAGGATGTCGACATGCCGGTCTGCCGTCGTCTCACCGCCGTTACGGCATTTGCAGCACTCGCGGCCATGGCCGCGCTCTCGAGCATGGCCGCATGCAGCTCGGACTCCGCGCTCGATCCCGGAAGCTCGGTTCCGAACAGCGAGATCGATCAGACGGTGGCGAGTGATGCCGGCGAGAGCGTTGCCGCCGACGTGAGCCAGTTTCAGGAAAACGAGAGCTTCGAGGAGAACCTGAGCGGTGGCTCATCGACGTTTCTGACTGCGCGCAGCGGCGCGAACTTCGGTACGGATTCTCGTACGGTGACGTGCGATGGTCCCGATGCGAGCGGCTGGTTCGGCTGCATCGCGTACACGAGCCGCGGACTCACCATTACTCGGCAAATCCGCTTCTGGAGCGGCGGGAGCTTCGCGCTCGGATGGAGCCCGACGCTCACCGACTCGGTCAATCATCGCTGGTCTCGCACAGGCACGCACGAGTCCGTGGTGAAGCCGGGCAAGATGTTCTCGATCAACGAGGCGGACACCGCATCGATGGTCGTGACGCACGCCACACCAGTGCTTCACACGTGGAACGGCGCCGGCGTCGCGCACGACAGCAGCACGTATCAGGTGAACGACGTGACACGAATCTTCGCGTACGCCGCGGCCGATACCGCAGCGGCACTCACCTTCACGATCCCGCGAAGCGTGAATCCCTATCCGACGTCGGGCTCGATCTCGAGACATCTCTCGCTGCACATAACGGCGGGCGGCTTCGACAAGTCGATCTCGCGTGACGTGACGGTCACCTTCGACGGCTCATCGACAGCCGTGCTGCAGGTGGGAGCGCTGACGTGCAGCCTCGATCTGGCGACGGGGGCGGTGTCGGGCTGTCACTAGCGAACAGCGGCGCGCGCTCACCGCGAGCTGAGAGCTCAGCTCAGCGAGCAGTGACCTCGACGCCCAGCGTACGGCGTTTCGCCTCGAGGCCAGCGATCAGTGTGTCGAAGGACTTCCCGAAGCTCGCCAGTCCGTCGCGCAGCAGCGTGTCGGTGATGCCGGTGAGCGACACGCCGAACGTCTCGAGCCTGTCGATGAGCGCACGCTCGTTTTCGAGGTGCGTGTCGACGGTGCGCTGCACGATGCCATGATCCGCAAAGGCGGTGATCGTGGCGGGAGGCATCGTGTTCACCGTGTCGGGGCCGATGAGATCCTCGACGTACATCACGTCGCGATACGCTGGGTTCTTCGTGCTCGTGCTCGCCCAGAGCGGCCGCTGCACGCGAGCGCCACGCGCCGCGAGCGCCTCCCATCGCGCGCCGGAGAATCGCTCGCGGAAGAGCGCGTACGCGAGCTTCGCATTGGCCACGGCCACGCGGCCGCGGAAGGCCTTCGCCTCTTCGGCGCGCGCCGGATTCGCCGCGATCGCCGCATCGAGCCGCTTCTCAGCCTCCGTGTCCACACGGCTCACGAAGAACGATGCCACGGAGGCGATGGAGCTCAGCGGAAGCCCGCGGCTCGCGCGGTCCTCGAACGCGGAGAGGTAGGACTCGATGATCGTGGCGTACGCGTCGATGGAAAAGAGCAGCGTGATGTTCACGTTGATGCCTTCGGCGAGGAGCCGCCGAGTCGCCGCGGCACCCTCGGGAGTGCCTGGCACCTTGATCATCACGTTCGGCCGGTCGACCACGGCCCAGAGGCGGCGCGCCTCCGCGATCGTGTCCTCCGCATCGTGCGCGGCGCCCGGCGAGACCTCGATGGACACATAGCCATCGGTGCCCTTGGTCTTCTCGTGCACCGGTCGAAAGATGTCGCACGCCGCGCGCACGTCGTCGGTCTCGAGCGCCTCGAACAGCTCCCACGCGCTGAGATCGGGTGAGGCGCCCGCGAGCTGCGCGTCATACGCCGATCCTTCGGCGAGCGCCTTTTCGAAGATCGTCGGGTTCGACGTCATGCCCGTGAGCGAGTCGCGATCGATGCGGCGCGCGAGCTCCCCGCTCCGCAGCAATGTGCGATCGATGAAGTCGAGCCAGATGGACTGGCCAGCGTCGTGAAGTTGCTGTAAGCGATTCATGCTCGCGCCGGTGAGAGAAGAAGTGACGTGAGCGAAAGATAGCGCGGGCTCCGCGGTGAACCAGCGGCCGCGACGGGAGCGAGCTCCGGCTAGCTCCGGCTCAGTGGCTCGAAGGTCGCGATCGCATCGTCGGGCTCGAGGAAAGGCTCGCGACCGTCGCAGGCGAGCCAGGCGTGCGCCTCGAGCGTGCCCGCGGCATCCCGGCGTACTCCGAGCACGATGCTCGCGTCGTAACCCGAGCGGCGGAGCAGGAGCGCGAGCACCGCGGCGCGACGGAGGCAGCTGTGTCGCCAGAGTCCGCGACCGCGGTGCAGAATCCGGTCGACCTGAAAGGCGAGATGCTGCGGGGCCACGCGCTCACCGCCGCTCGGAACGCGCGCGAGCCACGCGAACGTGCGGGCCGCCGAGAAGAGCTCGAGCGCGCAGGGGACGGCCGCGCACGCGGTGACGATCTCCAGCTTCGTGCGCAGCCGCACGCTAGCGAGCGGTAACGACGCTCACCGCGCGCAGTCGCGGTGATTCACTTGCCGGTGTACGAGGGGACCTTTGCGTCCGCCGACACGTCGAAGTGAATCCACATGCCACTCGGCGCATGGCCCGGAACGCCGCACGCGATCAGGTACTGTCCCGCCGGCGACGCCTTGAAGGTCGTCTGATCCGTGCCGTTGGTCGGGAGTCCAGCGGTCACGTCGTTCGTGTACGCGCGCGGAATCGCCGGCTCCTGAGGCTGCGCAGGAAACGGCATCTTGTTGGCGAGCACGATCGCGGAATGCGGAATCGCGTCTTCGTTCTTGAATGACCACGACACGGACCATCCGACGGGCACGGTGATCGTGCTGCCGCCGTTCGACGCGCCATTGAAGTTCATGCCGCCGTTCACCGAACCGTGCGCGGCAAAGAGCTTGAGCGCGACGGTCTTCGCGGCGGGATCGTAGGACATGAACTCGTTCACCTTGACGCTGGAGTCCGCTGTGACGGACGAAGCGGCAGTGCTCGCGGGAGTCGTGGAGGCGGCGGGCGCGGCAGCGGTTGCAGCTGCGGAGCCGGACGCGTGAACGTGCTTCTTCGGAGCGACGCCGCCAGAGCCCTGCGCATTGGCGATCGTGCCCACGAGAAGTGCCGCGCCCACGGCTGCTACACGAAATCCCTGCATGTCTGCTCCGCTGGAAATGAGTGGTACCGCTGAATTATAAGGTACCCCAACCGGAGTGGAACGATCGTGCCAGCGCCGCTCGCGCGTTGCCGAGACCAGACGTGTCAGTCGGGCTTGGGCACGTGATTCAGAGAGTCGAGTGCCGAGGTGAGCGAGTCCATGTGCCGCTTGCGCGCATCGATCTCGGCGTGGATCGCGCGCAGCTCCTCGAGCACCGCCGGATTCGCGAGTGGCGATGCGACTGGGGCCGGTGCGGTGATCGACGGTGCGGTGGTCGACGGTGCGATGGTCGCTGGCGGCGTTGACGCGCTCGTGCGTGTCGCAATCGAGGAGGGGGAGACGATCGCGGAGAGTGGCGTCGCACGCCCGTGGTCCGCGATCGAAACAGGAAGTCTCTCCGCGCGCGCCACGACGCGCTTCGGCGGCATGGGCGACGGTCGAGCCAGAGCACCGCCGGACGCGTGGCGATTCGGAGCGCTGTCGTGACGCACGACCAGCGCGATCGATGCGGAGTCTTCGCTGTGCGTGGCCCGAATGGTCGAGGACGAATCATGCGCGGGCGGCATCGGTGCTGCCGCGACGTTCGTCACCGGCTGCGCCGGCAACGTCACCTCGGATGTCGCAGCGCTGGGGGAGTGCTCCATGCCGCGCACCGTGAGCACGCTGGTGAGCACCGCCACGAGCACGCTGCCCGCGAGCATGAGGCCGGACAACAGCCAGCGGTCGGCCGGCGCCAGTCCCGAGCGCAGAGAGGAGCCTCCGCGCGGACCGGTCATTCCTTCGTGCGACGCGCGGCGCGCGAGCCAAGGATTGGGCCGCGCGGCAGAGATTTCCTCGTGCCGCGTACCGTGGGCATCCGCGCGCGCGACGAGTACGCCCTCGTGCGACTCCCCTGACGCCGTATCGCGTTGCGCTAGGTGCGACGACGCGACCGGCTGCGCGGATGCCGCTCGCGGCGAAGCGCCTCGATCGCGCCGCGCACCAGCGCGCGCGGCCATGTACGCGCGCGGCAGCGTCGAGTTTTTCTGAAGCGCTCGACGTGGAGCAGTACGCGACGTCTGCCGCACGACCGGCGTGCGCGAGTCTTCGGGATGCATCGAGAGAGCCGCCGGCAGCGCGGCGAGAAAATCTCCCCACGTGAGGTCCGCATCGTGGTGCTCGCCCGCAGGCGCGAGAGAGACCTCGATGCGCACGGCCGCCTCGACGATCTCGCTCTGCGACCGCGGCGGCTCGAGCGCGAGCACGGCCTCCCGCGCATGCTCCGCATCGGCTCCGCCCACCGCGCCAGCGCACGCGCAGCCCAGCTGCGGAGCGAAGTCGATGAGGGTGTTGCCGCGCGACAGCGTCTGGTTTGCGAGCCCGGCGAGCGCGTCGCCCGCGTGCACGTCCACGAGCGCGCGCTTCGGCCACTGCGCGGCGAGCCACTGCGGCGCTGGCACGCCGCCGGGGAGCGAGTAGAAGCGGCGACGATCGTTCTCCGCGCGCGCGCCAAGGTGCGTTCGCTGCGTGGCGGGAAAAATCTTGCGCCTCGAGAGTATGCTCAGCAGCTCGTGAGGCGAGAGACGAACATCGATCGCCTCGTCATAGGCTCCGGGACAGTCGCCCACGTAGGTGATGCGGAGCGCGTCTCCCGGATTGCGCGCGCGCAGATATCGCGCGACGGCAACAGGTGGCGAGATCAGGGGCACGATGAACCGGCGAAGCTCTACCGCGCCCCGCAGCTGCTCGGCCACCAGCGGACATGCGCAGAAGATCGCGGGTCCCGTGCGGCTCTCGAGTTGCTCGAGACAGCCAGCCGCGATCAGCTCATCGCCCCACGTTGCCGGAAACACCTCGTCGTACCCGCCGGCGAAGCAGGCGTTGGCGAGCTGCATTGGCGTGGAAGGGAGTGCGACCAGAAGCGAGTCCGCACCGAGGATGGCTATGGAACGCGGTGTCTGTGCTACGGCGGTGACGTGTCCGGACATGTGGGCTCGAGGTCGAAGCGCTCCTGTCTTCCGGATGCGCTCCCCATCGACGAATGGCCGACATGCCGCGTTACGGAATTCTCATCTTTCCGGCTGCGGTTCCGCGAACCAGCGAAAGAACACGACCGAGATCACCGCGAGCACGTACGTTCCGCCGATCGTCAGCAGCAATCCACCGGCCACCTGCTGGTCTTCGAGCGCCGAGAGCGCGGTGACGCGCGGCGCGAGCTCGTAAATGCCGTACACGGGGAGATCGGCGAGCAGGAGCCACATCGCGAGATAGAGATGCGCCTGTGTGCCTGCGAAGAGATAGAGCATGCGCATGGGTGGGCCGAAGTGCTCGCGCACCGGAACATCGATCACCACTGGCCACCAGAACGCGAGTCCGGAGAGAAACCACGCGCTGTCGAGCGCGAACGCGCCCAGCTGCGTGCGCATGAGCAGATCCACGGTGCCCGGCGTATGTGTCGCGAGCATCACGATCGTGAACGCGATCATGATCAGCAGCGGCTTCGTCACCGCACGGATGATTCTCGCGGGCACGCCGTTCCGGTCCATCAACGCGCGCACACGATCGGGATCGATCCCGCGCAGCAGCAATGGCGGCGCGAGCATCGCGAGTACCAGAAACTGGACGGCATGCACGCTCGCGAGATAGCCGGTGCCGAGCGGACCGCCGGGCCAGTCGAGTGTCATCCAGACGAGAATGACCGCCACCCATCCGCCAATTCGGCGACCGGCACTTACCGCGTGTGCGCGCATGCGATCGTCGAGCGGCTTCGACCACCGCGCGTACGCGATGCCAAGTGCGATGACCGCGATCCAGACACCGGGATACGCCTGCCAGTGCCACCGCCACGGAAGTCCTCGCGCGGAACACCACCACTGCACGTTCACGACGTCATTTCACCTGCGCGAGGAGCGGCAGATCGTGCACCCAGTCCGCCTGGCGCGTGCCGAACGGGTAGACGACATGCGCGCTGTCATCCGGTGTGAACGCGATTACCTGTGCCGCATGTCCAACCTCATAGCTGCCCGAGGAATCGGGTGCGCCGGCAACCGCGGGCGCCACGCCCACCGACTTCTCGATTGCGCTCACCTGCTCCGGCGTGCCGCGGAGTCCGACGAAGGATGGATCGAAATCGGCGAGCCATTTCTGCAGCTTCTCGGGCGTGTCACGCGCCGGGTCGGTCGTGACGAAGACGACGCGAATCGTGCGCGCGACATCGTACGGCATCATGCGCAACACCGACGCGATGTTCGCCAGATGCACGGGGCAGACGTCCGGACAGTTGAGGTAGCCGAAAAAGAGCAGCGTGACCGTGCCGTCGGTTTTCTCGCGAAAGTCGAACGGCTGACCGTGCGTGTCGGTGAGCGTGAAGCTCGGACGCGGGACCGCGTGCGCGAGCTTGGCTCCGCGATACGCGCTTCCGCCGCCTTCGGCGCTGACGCCGCAGCCGGCAAGCGCCATGAGTCCACTCGCGAGCGCGAGCGCGATGAAGCGAGTGCGAGAAGGTCGAAGCACGCCCGAAAGATAACGCCCGCGCGCGCGCCTCACGCGCAGCGGCTCACTCAGCCAGTGCGAACGCCGATGAGCTCTGCGTAATTGTCGCGTGTCATCTGATAGCACGCGCACGACGCGCCCTCGAGTCCGGTGCGATCGGTGACGACAATCTTGCCGCGCGAGTAGTGAATATAGCCCGCCTTCTGAAGCACGCCCGCCGCCAATGTCACCGCGGGACGATGAACGCCGAGCATGAAGGACAGGAATTCCTGCGTGAGTCTGAATTCGTCGCCTTCAACGCGATCGTGCGTGATCAGCAGCCATCGCGCGCACCGCTCCTCGAGTGAGTGGAGCCGATTGCAGGCGACGGATTGCGCCACCTGGTTGAAGAACGCGAGCCCGAAGCGAAGCAGAATGCGATACGTCGCGTCGCTCATCGCAACGATGCGAAGGAACGCCGCCGTAGAGATGCGATAGCCATCACCGGCGATCTGTACGAGCGCGCGCGTCGGGGCCGAGCGGCCGTGAAGAAGGAGCGGCATGCCTACCATACCCTCGAATCCCACGGTGCCCACTTCGATGGTCCCCGTTCCCATGACCAGCACGAGGGAGACACAACCGGATGTCGGGAAGTACACGTACCGGATCTCTTCGCCGGGCTCGTAGAGCACCTCGTGAAGCTGCAGCTGCACGTGCTCGAGCTCCATGCATATCTGCGCGACGTCGTCCGACGAGAGACTCGCAAGAAGCGTGTTGTCCGTTGCTGCGCGCGCGATGGGCTGCGGCGGCTTCATCTTGAGCGTCATGATGTCCTTCTCTGCCTGAGGAACGTTCGTTCACGGCAGAGGGGAGGAGGCGGACGCCATCACACACCCAAGTGTCGCTGCAAGCCACAAAAGAGAGCGTTCTCCTATACGGTGTCGGCTCCTTTGCCTAACCGTAACATGTTATACGCTCGCCCGTGCGTATGATTCGATACGGTAATTACTTACGGCGCTCCTGAGGGCCGCGAAGGCTCCTCCGGAGTGAATCCCGAGCACGAAAGCACCGGCAGCGGAGGATAGCGGACGAACGCCGGGTCGACATCGGCGAGCCGGCAGCGATAGAAACGAGAGCCCCGTCTGTTCTCAATGATGTGCACGTTGGCGCAGTGATCGCACAGCCCGGCAGCCCCATCGCGTGCGTCAGGCGCTCGGTCCATCTCCCAACCCACGGCCCTCCGCCTGCGATCCGCGCAGCACGAGGCAGGTGCTCGTCGCGTGCGCAATGAGTCGGTCGCGCTCGTCCGTCACGCGACATTCGACGAGCCCGGTCGTCTTTCCGCGCTGCACCACCGTTGCTGACGCCGTGAGCGTCGATCGCCACACCGGACGAAGAAAGCTGATCTTCATCTCGAGCGTCGCGAACGATTCGTCCGGTGCGAGCGTGGTGGCGAAGGCGAATCCCATCGCGGAATCCGCGAGCGTGGCGAGCACGCCGCCGTGCAGCGTTCCCATCACGTTGCCGTGGCGAACGGGATCCGTGTCCATGATGAACGCCGCGGTGCCTTCGCCGAACGAGAGCGGCTTGAATCCGAGAGTGAGCGAGAGCTGATACAGCGCGGCGGTGCCGTCGGCTACCTGCTCGAGAAACGTCTTCGCGCGCGTGGTCTCGCTCATACGCGCACCACTCCCACGTAGTTCTCGGCGAGACTCGCCGCGGCATCGCGCGAGGATGACACCCAGCGCAGCTGCGCCAGCTGCAGTTTTCGCTGAAACGCATCGTCGCCGGGAAAGCGATGGAGCATCGTGGTCATCCAGTACGAGAAGTGCTGCGCGCGCCACACGCGCCGCAGACAGGTGGCGGAATAGCCGGCGAGCGCCGCAGGCGATCCCGTGCGATACCACGCATCGAGCGCGCTCGAGAGCACGCGCACATCGGCAACGGCGAGGTTCAGCCCCTTGGCACCGGTAGCGGGAACGATGTGCGCCGCATCCCCGGCGAGAAAGAGCCGGCCGAATTGCATGGGCTCCGTGACGACGCTGTGCATCCACGCAATCGTCTTTTCGACCACGGGACCCTCTGTGAGCGCGAATCCGTCATCGGTCTCGAGTCGGCGATGGAGCTCCTCCCACACGCGCTCGTCGGGCCAATCCTCGACCGTGTCGGAGCGATCGCACTGTACGTAGAGTCGCGTGAGCGTGGGCGAGCGCATGCTCAAGAGGGCGAATCCGCGCTCGTGTGACGAGTAGATGAGCTCTTCCGCGGATGGCGCGACCGCAGCGAGAATCCCGACCCAGCCGAATGGATATTCGCGCTCGTAGCGCGTGAGCCGGTCGGCGGGAATGGCCTCGCGCGACACGCCGTGAAAGCCATCGCAGCCGGCAATGAAGTCGCACGCGAGCTCGACCTCATCGCCGTTCAGCGTATAGCGCATCCGCGGCACGCTCGAGCTGATGTCGTGCACGCTCGCATCCTCGACCTCGAAGTGCAGCTGAGCGCCGGCGGCAAGGCGTGCGGCGATCAGATCCTTTATCACCTCCTGTTGCCCGTAGACCGTGATCGTGCTGCCGCCCGTGAGCTCGTCGAACGCGATGCGATGATCGTTACCCTCGAAGCGCAGCGAGATGCCGCGATGCACGAGCCCTTCGCGGTCCAGGCGCGCACCGAGTCCGGTCTCGCGCATCAGGTCTACGGTGCCCTGCTCCAGCACCCCCGCACGCACGCGCTTCTCGATGTACTCGCGGCTGCGACGCTCCACTATCACCGACTCGATGCCTGCGCGCGCGAGCAGATGCGAGAGCATGAGACCCGCTGGTCCCGCGCCGATGATGCCGACCTGCGTCTTCTCGTGTCGCACGTGCTACTGCCCTCCTCCGGACGACGCGAGCGACGCCACCAGCTCGCCGACGATTCGAAACGCCGTATTCGACGCGGGCACGCCGCAGTAGATCGCCTGCTGCAGAACGATCTCCTTCAGGTCATCGGCCGAGAGATCTCCGGAAGTGAGCGCGGCGCGCACGTGCATCGCGAGCTCTTCCCAGTGGTTGAGCGCGAGCAGCGTGCCGATGACGAGAATGCGCCGCGTGCGCACGTCGAGCCCTGGACGCGACCAGATCTCTCCCCACGCATAGCGCGTGATGAGACTCTGGAACTCGGCGGTGAGCGGCGTCGTCGACGCAACCGCGCGATCGACGTGCGCGTCGCCGAGCACGGAGCGACGAACGGACATTCCGGCGCGAAGGCTGTCATCACCGGGATCGCGCTTGTCGCTCATGCGGGCCTTGGCAGAGTCGGATGAGTCACAGAAGTCCCAGTTTGCGAATGACGGTGATCACGTTGTTTCCCGTGTAGTAGAGAGGCCACATCTGATGACGCTTCTCCCGCAAATCGCCCTCGGCCGCGTGCAGAATGAGTGTGGCAGTGGGAGTGCGAAGATAGAAGTGAACGTGTCCCACCTCGGGGAGCGGATGCTCGGCGGTTGGCGAAAGAAAAGGTGCGCACTTGTCAGCCACTGAAAGAAACGCTTTCGCCGCCGCCTTCACCGGCTCGTGCTCTCCGCAGCCAATGACTCCGCCGCCGCTGCTGAAATAAAGGCTGGTGGACCCATCGAAAAAACACACCAGCGTGAACACGGCGGTCTTCAAACCGGTCTCCATGAGCACGCCGAACACTTTGGGTCCCCATGTAGTCGGGACATAGCCGATCTCCTCGGGCGTTCGCGACAGCGCCAGCGCTCGAAGCGAGGCAGAGGTCGCGGCGGGATCGCTCGTCATGTCGACGGCGCCGCGGCCCGATCGCGCGCCCGTGCCGCAAGCGCGTCGTGCACGAGCTGAGCCGACGCGCCCAGGTACTGCTCCGGCTCGAGGCGACGCTCGATTTCGGCGCGGCTCAAATGCTTCGTCACCTCGGGCATCTCGACGAGCACCGCGGCGAGCGGCCGTTGCTCCGCGATCGCGCGCTTCGCGGCTGCACCAATGGTTCGATGCGCATCGAACTTTCCAATGTGCTCGGCCAGTGCCATCGAAACCGATTCGGCGAGCGACACGCCACGAGTGAGGTCCACGTTGGCGCGCATGCGTGCGGCGTCGATTTCGAGACCGTCGAGCATTTCGGCCGTGCGGCGCGCGGCGCCGGCGGTGAGCTTGACGAGCGCGGGAATCGTCTCCCATTCCGCCTGCCATCCGCCGAGCGCACGCTCGTGCTCCTGCGGCATTGCGGCAAGCACGGTGGCGACGAGCGCCGGTACCCGCACGGACGCGGCGAGCACCACCGATGATCCGACGGGATTTCGTTTCTGCGGCATCGTCGATGAGCCGCCGCGGCCATCTCCCGCCGGCTCGAACGCCTCGGCGACCTCGGTCTGTGCGAGCAGCGAGATGTCGCGCGCGATCTTTCCCATCGCACCGGTGGCGACGCCGAGCGCGCACGCGAGCGTGGCGAGACGATCGCGGCTCGCGTGCCACGGAGTCTCGGGCATCGCGAGCGCGAGCTCGGAGGCCATGGCGCGGGCTACCTCCAACCCACGATCGTCGAACGCGGCGAGCGTGCCCGAGGCGCCGCCGAGCTGGAGCACGCGTGCGCACTCGCGCGCGTCGCGCACGTGCGCACGCGCGCGATCGAGCGCGGACATCCAGCCGGCGGCCGTGAGTCCGAAGGTGATCGGCGTGGCGTGCTGCAGCCACGTGCGGCTCGCCATGATCGTCGTCGCGTGTCGTTTCGCGAGCACCGCGGCGGCATCGCTCGCGCGCTCCAGCGATGCGAGCACGATCGCGGTCGCATCGTGCAGCTGGAGCACCATCGCTGTGTCAATGATGTCCTGGCTCGTGGCGCCCCAGTGCACGTAGCGCGCGGAATCCGCATCGATGCGCGCGACGCGCTCCGTCAACTGGCGCACGAGGGGAATGGCGAGATTGCCCGCGCTCGCCGCCTCGTTGGCGAGCGCGGCGAGATCGAAGCTCGAGGCATTCGCGCTCTGCTCGATCGCGTCGACCGCTCGAGCGGGGATGATCCCGATCGCCGCCTCGGCCCGCGCGAGCACAATCTCCACGCGCAGCATGGCAGTGACCAGGCTCGTATCCGAGAGTAGCGCGTTTACCGCCGGATCGCCGAACAGGGCGTCGAAGATCATCGCGCGTGCTCAGACATCGAAGAACACCGACTCGCCTGCGCCCTGCAGCGTGAGATCGAAGCGGTATCGATCGTCGCCGACGGGGATCGCGATGATCGTCGCGCGGCGCTCGGCCGGCACCAGCGAGAGAATCGGATCTTCAGCTGTCGACGGCTCGTCTGCGAAGTAGATGCGTGTGACGAGGCGAGTGAGGATGCCGCGGGCGAGAATGCCGAGCAGCAGATGTGGCGCCTGCAGCGTACCGTGGGGACCGGGAACGCGGCCCGGCATCACCGTCTCGATGGCGAAGTGGCCTTCGTCATCCGTGGGCGCGCGGCCGTATCCGGTGAAGTCGGGATCGAGCGGCTTGGACTGGTGATCATCCGGATGCGCGTATCGACCCGCCGCATTCGCCTGCCAGATCTCGATCAGCGAATCCGGAACGACCGCGCCTGCACCATCGCGCACCGTGCCTTCGACCGTGATGTGACGACCGGCCGCGCGCTCCGTGGCGATGCGCGCGCAGCCCGAGTCGCTCAGACAGATCGCGAAGAACGGTCCCACCGTCTGAAATGGCGTCAGCTCAGCCATGATGCGCTTCCATTGGTGTCGCGTGGCGACCGCGCACGACGATGTCGAAGCGATATCCGAGCGCGTACTCCGGCTCCGTCAGGGAAAGATCGAAGCGCGAGATCAAGCGCTCGCGCCCGCGTGGATCGGGAACGCTGTTGTAGATCGGATCGAGCGCGAGCAGCGGGTCGCCGGGAAAGTACATCTGCGTGACGAGGCGCGTGAGGAAGCTCGGGCCCCAGAGCGAAAAGTGGATGTGCGCGGGTCGCCACGCATTCGCGTGATTGAGCCACGGATATGCACCGGGCTTGATGGTGAGGAAGCGATAGCGCCCCTCGGCGTCCGTGATCGCGCGCCCCGCCCCCGTGAAGTTCGGATCGAGCGGCGCAGCGTGCTGATCGATGCGATGTGCGTAGCGGCCGGCGGCATTCGCCTGCCAGAGCTCCACGAGCGAGTCGCGAACGGGACGGCCATCCTCGTCCATCACGCGCCCCTCGACGATGATGCGCTCGCCGAGTGGCTCGCCGCGACCGCGACTGGTGAGATCGCGATCCGCTTCCGTGACGGAGCGGTGCCCGTACACGGGACCGGTGATCTCGGAGAGCGTTTGCGGGATGAGCACGAGCGGCTCTTTCGGATGACGCAGCGCCGTGCCGCGATAGCCCGGAAAATCGCGCGGGGGGTGAACGTCATCGCTGGGACGCCGATAGGTGTCGCCGGCCATCGATCACTCGTGGAAGCAGACGGACACAAAGATGATGCGAATACGACGCTCCTGCACAGTGGGCGCGAGTAACTCGCGGAGGTTGCCGGACTCGCGGCGCAAGCGCACCTTCCGCGACGGGTCTCTCTCCACCGCGAAAGGAGCCTGGCGCACGTGCCGACCAGCGACGCTGCACGATTCATCGATCTGAGCCACACGATCGAGAGCGGGATGATCACCTACAAGGGCTTGCCAGCGCCGCTCATCTGCGACCACCTGTCGCGCGAGCAGTCGCGCGGCATCTATGCGCAGGGCACCGAGTTCCAGATCGGGCGCATCGAGATGGTGTCGAACACGGGAACGTATCTCGACACGCCCTTTCATCGCTACGCGGATGGAACCGATTTGAGCGGTCTCGCGCTCGA
>DASXQD010000219.1:0-2560 GCA_036493195.1 Gemmatimonadaceae bacterium
GGGCTCGGTCGGGACCAGCTCCATGAGCGCCATCGACGCCTGACGCATCTCCTCGTAACCACCGCCGCGCTCGAGCGCACGCGTGAGTGGATGTCACCCTCGTCCTCGTAGAGGTCCGCGCTGATGGGAATTTCCATCTCCATCGCCCATTCGAGTAACTCGACCCGCAGGAACATCGGATGGCGTTGGTTCATCACGAATGGAATCACCTCCGCATCGACCCAGCGATAGATCTTTGTCGCCGATACGTTCAGCATGTGCGCTGCTTCGCGTACGTCGAGCTTCATGGTCGCCCCGACATGCCGTGATGGTGCGACTGCTTGATCCACAGCACGAGATCGCGCCCGAAGAACGGAACACGCTCGTGATGAACCAGCTCAAACGTCGCTGGCATTGAGCCCCCGAAGCCGCGGAACGTCACCACGCGCGTTCCTCCGCGCAGCTTGGCCAAGCGCTCTTGAATACGGGCGACTTGGACCTTGTACGAGAGCGCATTGTTCCTGAGCGGTCACTGTGTGCGGAAACAATGGCAGCTCGAAGGGATTGTAGAGATACAACGCATCGAAGTCCGACCAGTCGATTGCGAACACGTCGCCGTGGAGGAACTGCGTGCGATTCGCAATGCCGAGCGCGCGCGTGAGCCGGCGCGCGGCATTCACGAGCTCCTCGTGCTGCTCGACGCCATACCACACCGCGTTCGATGAGAGTGCGCCCACGGCGCAAAGCTTGCCGACGCCGGCACCGACGTCGAGCACGCGCATGTGCGGAGTCGGTGACAGCAACGCGGTCGCGCGGATGGCGACCTCCACAGGTGTCCAGTGTGCGTGTGACAGGTGACGCAGCTCTGGCAGCACAAGCTCATCGAACGCGCTGTCCATGGTCGACATGCTGACGCGCCGTTCGTGCGGATTGTGTTTAGGGCAGGTCGTCATGGAGCCGCCGTATTCGCCATACCTGTCGCGATTGCGCATTGCGCCACGGCATCGGTAATCGCGTCGTGCAGCGCGCGATCGAGCGGCGAAGGCACGAGCTCACCCTGGTCTGCGTGGCGAGCGATCGTCCGCGCGGCTTCGATCATCATGTCACCCGTGATCGTTCGGGCGCGTGTCTCGATTGCCGCGCGGACGAGGCTTGGAAATGCGAGCGCGTTGTTGATAGCGCGCCCATCCGAGGCCAATGCCGCACCGGCTGCGAGCGCCGCCTTGGGATCGATCTCCGGACCAGGGTTGGATAGCGCGAACACGATCTGGCCGCGGCGGATATGTTGCGCGCCGATCAGTCCCGGCCGCCCGGTTGCGGCGACGAGCACGTCAGCGCGCGCGTAGAGCGCCGTGGCGGTGACGATGCGCGCACCTGCTCGTTCGCCACGTGCGGCCGCCTCTGGATTCGGGTCGTGTGCGAGCAACTCGCCGACACCGAATCGCCGCACCAGGCTCGCGATCGCCGTACCCGCCGCACCAAGACCGATCACGCCGATCCGCGCTTGCTCGAGCTGCATGCCGACCGTCTTGGCCGCGTTGATGATCGCTGCCAGCACTGCGGTCGCGGTGCCGTGCTGGTCGTCATGAAACACCGGCTTCTGGAGGCGCTCGTGCAGTTGTGCCTCGATCTCGAAACAATCGGGCGACCGAATGTCTTCGAGATGGATCGCAGCGAAGCCGGGGGATAGGCGAACTGCAGTTTCGACCAGCTCGCTCGGTGACTTCACCGACAAGACCAGGGGCACGGCGGATAGGCCGGCGAACTTGTCGTAGAGAACCGCCTTGCCTTCCATGACCGGGAGCGCAGCCAGCGGGCCAACGTCTCCGAGGCCGAGCACGCGGCTGCCGTCGGTCAGGATCGCAACCGCTCGTCCTCGCCACGTCGTGTCTGCTGCAATCCATGGATCGGCCTGGATCGCCCTGACGACCTGCGCGACTCCGGGGGTGTAGAGCGTTCGCAGATCGCGCACCGTCCTCAATTCGAGACGGCTCGCGACCGCGATCTTCCCACCTCGGTGCGCTTCCATGACGCGATCACGCACCGATAGCACCTCCGCGCCGGGAAGCGTCTGGAGTGCGGCAATGATCCGGGTGACTTGCTCGGCGGTGTCGGTCTCGACCGTGATCTCGCGCTGGGTGTGCTCATCTCCGACGCGGATCGTGACGATCTCGCAGAGCAAGCCCTGGTGCTCCGCGATGGCGGCGGCGACACGTGCCAGAGTCCCTGGCTCGTGACGGAGCCGGACTTCGAGAACGGTGTCGATGCTCGTACTCTTCATGCTGCAGCTTCCTCCATCGCTTCGTCAGCGGTGACGTCATGTGTTTTGATCCACAGCTCGACGCGGTCGGATCCTGCGGGCTCCTGACGAGTGAGCTCGTATCCGAGAGGAGGCGGTGCACCGAAGCCGTGGTACGTGACGACACGGGTGCCGGTGCGAGCCTCCGCGAGGCGGCGTCGAACCCCCGTGACGTAGACGATGAAATTCAACGGATCGAGCTCAATGGATCGATCGAGCACGAACGCGGGCTCGAACAGTTGCTCGGCGAACGGGTTGTAGAGGTAGAAGGCGTCGAACTGC